>NZ_WIVZ01000020.1:0-111493 GCF_009600325.1 Pseudomonas sp. FSL R10-2189 | reverse complement strand
TGGTGGTGTACCGCCGCGCGAGCGGTCAGGGACAGGCAAACCGCCGCGGCCAGACACCCGAGCAGATGCTGGGCATCGTTTGCGACCGCCTGTGCGGCGGGCTGGCGAATGCCGGCATCCAGGCACGGCGCATGGTTGCAGCGGACGTTCACGACTGGCTGCTGCGATGGTTCAACCCGCGCCCCACGCTGCTCGGCCCTGGGGTGGAGGACCGGGAGCGCTTCTACTCGCTGGCGCGCTACCCGGACGAGACCGAGGCCAGCGAGATCGAGCTGGCGAGCGGGCGGGATTTCAGCCAGCGGTTGTTCTTCGGGCAGCCGCGCTCGGACGTGGCGCAAGGGGCCTGGTACTTCGACGGCATGCCGCATCGCGTGCTGATCACCGACCGGCTGCGCATGCCGCCCGGCACCGGGCACCTGACCGGCGAGACCCGCAAGGGTGACGCGATCAACACGCTGTTCGACCAGATGCCCGAGGACACCTTGATGTGTCTCACGATGGTCGCCACGCCGCAGGATGTCCTTGAGGCGGACTTGAACCACCTGGCCAAGAAAGCGGTCGGCGAAACCCTGGCGTCGGAGCAGACGCTCAAGGACGTGCATGAAGCCCGTTCCCTGATCGGCAGCGCGCACAAGCTCTATCGCGGCACGCTGGCGTTCTACCTGCGCGGGCGCGATGAGGCGGAACTGGACCGACGCGGCCTGGATCTGGCGAACGTCATGCTCAACGCTGGCCTGCAGCCGGTGCGCGAGGACGACGAGGTGGCACCGCTCAACAGCTACCTGCGCTGGCTGCCGTGCTGCTACAACCCCGGCCAGGATCGGCGCAAGTGGTACACCCAACTGATGTTCGCCCAGCACGCGGCGAACCTGTCGCCGGTGTGGGGCCGCGCCCAGGGCACGGGGCATCCCGGCATCACGATGTTCAATCGCGGCGGCGGCCCGATTACGTTCGACCCCTTGAACAGGTTGGATCGGCAGATGAATGCCCATCTGTTTCTATTTGGCCCCACCGGCTCGGGGAAGTCCGCCACACTCAACAACCTGCTGAACCAGGTGACGGCCATCTACCGGCCGCGGCTTTTCATCGTGGAAGCCGGCAACAGCTTCGGCCTGTTCAGCGACTTCGCGCGGCGCCTGGGCCTGACCGTGAACCGGGTCAAGCTGGCCCCCGGATCGGGCATCAGCCTGGCGCCGTTCGCCGACGCGCGCCGGCTGATCGAGACGCCCAGCGACGTGCAGACGCTCGACGCCGATGCCCTGGACGAAGACCTGCCGCCCGATGCTGTGGCCATGGAGGCAGATGAGCAGCGCGACGTACTGGGCGAATTGGAGATCACCGCGAGGCTGATGATCACCGGTGGCGAAGACAAGGAAGAAGCCCGGATGACGCGGGCCGACCGCTCGCTGATCCGTCAGTGCATCCTCGATGCCGCAGAACACTGCCACAGCAAGGATGGCGAGAAGCGCACCGTGCTCACGCGCGATGTGCGCAATGCGCTGCGCACGCGCAGCCAGGACCCGACGCTGCCGGAAATGCGGCGTGTGCGACTGCTGGAGATGGCCGACGCCATGGACATGTTCTGCCAAGGCACGGACGGTGAAATGTTCGACCGCGACGGTTCGCCGTGGCCCGAGGCCGACATCACCCTGGTCGATCTGGCGACCTATGCCCGCGAGGGCTACAACGCGCAGCTCTCCATTGCCTACATAAGCCTGATCAGCACGGTGAACAACATTGCCGAGCGCGATCAGTACCTGGGCCGCCCGATCATCAACGTCACCGACGAAGGGCACATCATCACCAAGAACCCGCTGCTCGCCCCCTACGTGGTGAAGATCACCAAGATGTGGCGCAAGCTGGGGGCCTGGTTCTGGCTCGCCACACAAAACATCGACGATCTGCCGCGCGCCGCAGAGCCCATGCTCAACATGATCGAGTGGTGGATCTGCCTGTCGATGCCACCCGATGAGGTGGAGAAGATCGCCCGCTTCCGCGAACTCTCGCCTGCGCAGAAGGCGCTGATGCTTTCGGCGCGCAAGGAAGCCGGGAAGTTCACCGAGGGCGTCATCCTCTCCAAGAGCCTGGAAGTGCTGTTTCGGGCCGTGCCACCGAGCCTCTATCTCGCGCTTGCGCAGACCGAACCCGAGGAGAAAGCCGAGCGTTACCAACTCATGCAACAGCACGGCATCAGTGAACTCGACGCGGCCTTCAAGGTGGCCGAGAAGATCGACCAGGCGCGCGGCATCGAGTCGCCGGCCTTGGGCCTGCCGCAATAGCCGCCGGAGACTGCCGTGAAACCGAAACATCCTTCCATTCCGATGCCAGTCCAGGCGCTCCGCCATCGGCGCTCGCGCAAGCGCTGGCCCTGGTTCTTGGCCGCTGGATTGATCGCGCTGCTGCTGATCTGGCTCGTGTCCCGCGCACCCAGCGAACCCGCGTCGTTGGCTCCCGCGCCGGTCAGTACCGCGCAGGTGGCCGGGCCGCCCTGGCAAATGGGCAACGCGCAGGGCCGGTTCACGCTGACGCTCTATGCCGACCTCGAATGTCCGTTCTGCCGGGAGTACTTTCCGCAACTCAAACGCTGGGTGGGCGCCAACGCGGACGTAGCCCTGCAATGGCAGCACCAGCCGCTGGCCGCGCACGAACCGGCCGCCTCTGCCGAGGCACGCCTGGCCGAGTGCGCCGCCGAAAGTGGCGGGCATGTGGCCTTTTGGCAGGCCATTGAATGGGTCTATGCGCACACGCGCAGTGACGGCCTGGGCTTGCCCGAGGGCCTGCGCTATCCCGGCCTAAACCCAGCCGTCGAGCAGTGTTTGGCCAGCGAGCGGCCCGAAACGTTGATTCGCGCTCAGGCCGAGGAAGCCACCAAGGGCGGCGTGACCGCGACGCCATCCCTGCGACTACACGATCGCCAGACCAGCCAGGCGATCCTGCTGCAGGGGCCTATCGAAGGCGATGCACTGCTGTCGGCCATGGACATGCTGGCAGCTGAGGATTCGGTCGTTTCACCCACTACGGAAATGCCTGCCGACGTCGTCGGCGACATGCCCAGGTAGCCCGCGGTCATTGAGGCTACGGCGCAGCACGCTGCGCTGACCGCTACCCGTTCGCCCCGCATCCTGGCCGCGAACGATCACCGCTGCTGCGGTGATGGATGCACCTTGTTCCATTCCCTGGAGGGCCTGCCCTCCAGGGGCATGTGCGCCCTCCGATTTCCCTGCCTGGAGGTTCGCCATGTCTGTCGTCATCAATGACTCCTGCCTGGAGTCGCTTTCCGATATTTCTGTTCAGAACGAGGACTGGATCGTCCAGCAAGCCATCGTGTTGCTGGAGCGACGGGTTTTCAAAGCAGGGCCACGTCTTGAACGGCCCGCTGCGGTCAGGGACTACCTTCGCTTGAAGCTGGTCGCCGAGCCCAATGAGATATTCGTCGTCGTGTTCATGAACAGCATGCACGACGTGCTGGCCGTGGAGCCGATGTTCCATGGAACGATCAATGCGACCTCGGTTTATCCGCGTGTCGTGCTGCAACGCGCTTTGCAACTGAACGCCGCTGCGGTCATCTTCGCCCATCAGCACCCCTCGGGCACCACCGAGCCATCCAATGCGGATCGCTTGCTGACCGAGCAGTTGAAGACGGCCTTGGCGCTTATCGACGTGCGGGTACTTGACCATTTCGTGATTGGTCAGGGCACACCGTACTCGTTCGCCGAGTCTGGTCTTTTGTAGGAAGGCCCGTGGTTCACTGATCACAGCGGGGGCTTCGGCCTCCGCTTTTTTCCATGCGGCAGCACCGAACAGGTATGCGGGGTGCCCGCGATGCGCATTGTTTGTTGGGGCGGCAGCGGGTTCGCGTTCGACTATGGCTCTGATCAACTTCCAGGGCACGCGACATGCCAGCATCTTTATTCCGCTTCGCATCCGGCTGGCGAACCCTTGGCCTGGCCGTTGCACTGCCGGCATCCTTGGCCGTTTTCAGCCCAGCCACCTTCGCCGCCGATGTGGTGGTCGTCACCGACAGCCGCCACCCGGTCAAGACCATGGGTGGCGAGCGGTTGATCGAGTTGGATGAAGGCCCGCGCATCGAAGCCGAGCTTTCCGCACAGCTGCCCGCCGATCCTGAGCAGGCCACGGCCATCGTCAAGCGCCGTCTGAACAACGGCGGTGCCGACCTCCAGCGCCGCATTGCTTCCGCATACCAGGGCGTCGCCGACGCATGGAGCCTGGGCGTCACCAGCATCCCGGCGGTCGTGGTGGATCAGCGTTACGTGGTCTATGGCGAGCCGGACGTGGCCCGTGCCGTCGCGCGCATCGAGCAACACCGGAGGCCGCAGCCATGACCCGACCCTTCGAGCGGATGCGCCGCCTGCGTGCTGGCGTGGTCTCAGTGCTGCTGCTCAGCGCCACGGGCAGCTACGCCCTCAACACCGCAACCATCGTTGGCTCAGTGGCATCGCCGGACTGCCTCGAATACCGCGTCGTCGGCATCTGCTACTGGCTCTACTGCACCTGGACGGGCTGCACGGTGCGCACATCCATCAAGGTCCGCCACTACATCCCCGATGCGGTCGTCTCCAGCTACAGCAACACCGGCGAGAACCCTTGGGTCGAAGTCCGGGCGATGAGCGCGCCCAACCCATCCGCGCAGGCCGGCGGGGACGGCACCACCAACGAAGACCACGAAAACAATCTCGCCAAGTTCAAGAACGCGGACGTCATCGGCCATCCCGGCGTCGAGGTGTTCAACCAGTTCGTCTCATCGTCGGGCTACTTCTGCGAGGGCGCGGGCACGGCGTTCATGCCGTATCTGCTCAGCACCCTGGACACACTGGCCTGGCGCTACAACGTGCCGGAGATGGCCTACCCGGAGGCACTAATTCCGGGCAGGCGCGAGGTCGGCGCGCGCACCACGATGAACCTGTGGGGCAACGTCTATCCGCGCGGCGGCTTCCTGCACCAGGCCGACGACCACAAGGCCGGCGCCGTGGTGGCCCAGCGCGCCGGCGATGTCGTCACGCGCCGTGGGCAGATTCACGTCTATCAGCCGCTGCTCGCCAACTCGCGGCCCGGTTACTGGCCTGCCGGCGCGCTGATGGAAGGCGATGCCTCGACGGGCAAGTGGCAGGAACTCACGCCCGTCCTGTCCTCGTCCTGCACGGTGTTCCCGCGCAGCGGCTTCCTGACCCAGGCGCAGCAGGGCGATTACGCCTGGGCGCTGTGGCGGCCCTATGCGTGCTGCGAACGTCGCGGCCAGGTATTCCTCGGCAGCGTCGATTTCCAATGAGGGTACGGCGATGAAGCGTCCTGAACTGACAAACCTCTCCACCAAGGCGTGCCGCCTGCTGCGTCCCACGGTATTGGCTGGGCTGCTGGCTGGCGCACTCGTTCTTGGCGGCGGCCTGGCGTGGGCGCAGGCCGGATTTCAGACCGGCGGCTCCGTGATCGGCGACGAAGTGATGTATTCGATTGGCGGCGGCAGCGCGGTGTCCATGGGCCGCGCGGCCGGCATGCGCTCGATCGGCGTTGGCGTGGGCTGGAACAGCAACCTGATCTGCGGCGACATGAGCATCCAGACCACGCTGCGCAACCAGCTCAACGGCGTCACCAACGGCTTTCAGCAGATCATGAGCAACGTGATCCAGAGCGCCACCAGCGCGGTGGCATCGCTGCCTGCGCTGATCATCCAGCGCGCCGATCCCGGCCTGTACAACCTGCTGACCAACGGCGTGCTGCAGGCGCGCCTGGATTTCGACCGCTCCAAGCTGACCTGCCGTGCCATGGCCGAGAAGATGGCCGACACGGCGGGCGGACAACTCGGCTGGAGCCAGATGGCCGAAGGCATGGCACTGCGCGATGCGGTGTCGAGCACGGATGCCGTGTCGGCAATTGAACAGGCGGAGACGCGCCGCGGCAACGACGGCGTGCCTTGGGTGGGTGGTAGCAATGCGGGCGGCGCAGGCCAGTCGGCCATCCGCGTGGTCGGCGACGTCACCCGCGCAGGCTACAACCTGGTCAACGGCCGCAGCGTGACCGACACATCGTCCATCGCTGCCGCCAGTTGCGCGAGTCTGTCTTGCCAGACCTGGACCTCGCCACAGCAGGCGACCGAATGGGCCACACGGGTTCTCGGCGAACAGGTGCAGCGCACTTGCGATGCCTGCACCAAGACCGAAACGGTGCCCGGCGTCGGGCTGACGCCGCTGATCCAGGAGGAGTACGAGGCAAAGCTGGAAGCCTTGCAGGAACTGGTCTCGGGAACGCGCAACACCACCTTCGAGAACCTGCGTGCGGCTGGCAGCACCTCGCTGCCCATCACACGCGGCGTCATCGAGGCGCTGCGCGACGAGCCGGATCAAGACCTGCTGGCGCGGCGCCTGGCCTCGGAGGTCGCGCTGGCGTCGGTGCTGGAGAAGGCATTGCTGCTCCAGCGCACCCTGCTGACCGGCAAGAAGGAGCCCAACGTCGCGGCGAACCAGTTGGCGGTCGAGGCCGTGAACCACGAGAGCGACACGCTCGACCAGGAAATCCGCAACCTCAAGACCGAGCTGGAGCTGCGCCGCGAGCTGGCGAACAACTCGCCCATGGCCATCATCCAGCGCCATGGCACACGCGCGGCTGGCTCACGTGGCATCTACGAAGGCGATCCCATTCCCGACCGCCTCGACCGGCTCCAGAAGGGCAATCCGGGAGGCAACCCATGAACCCGTCGCGTGCCAGCTGGCTGCGCCCGCGCTGGCTGTTCAACCGGCGCGCGATGAAGGCGCTGCTGTGGACGGTGTTGCTCGTTGCCGCCGCTGTGGGCGCCAACATCGTCGGCATTTATCTCGTCGGCAGCGTTGCCAACTGGGAGCGGTGGCTGGCGGCCACGGCAGGCTACTTTCTAGTGTGGCGGATGTGCCTGTACGGCGCGACAGCCTACGGCTGGGTCTGGATGCGCCGCCGGCTGCTGGCGCGTGAGGCCCAACGCGGGGCTGATAGGCAGGCGCGACGGCGCCTGCTGCGCAGCGAGATCGCCGGCGTCGCCGCCATTGTGGCGCTGGAAGCCAGCCTGTTGATGCAGGCCGCTTGAAGGGGCGAGGACATGACGCTTTTCACCACCGACTACTTGGAGTACTACCTGACGCTGGTGTCGTGGATCGTCCATAACGGCATCTGGGCCGTGCTGGTGGCGAGCGGCGTATTCGCGCTGCCTTTCATTGCCATCATCGTGCAGGAATGGCTGAAGGTCCGTGCGGAGGGCGCCGACGAAGGCAACAAGGGCGTGCTCTCGGCTGCGCGCATTGAGAACCGGGTGTTCGTCGCCATCGTGGTGGTGATGTTCGCCGGCATCCCATTCATCGACGTGGATCTCAACACCATCCGCTACGACAGCTCGCGCTCGGCCCAATGCCAAGTCAGCGTGCCGCAGCCCACCGATATCGGCTGGTCGCAGTCCTTCAGCACTATCAACAACCAGTCGGCGAAGGTGCCCGTCTGGTGGGCCTTTATGCACACACTCTCGCGAGCAGTGACCGGTGCCTCTGTGGCGGCGATTCCCTGCGGCACCGACTTGCGGCAGATGCGCATGGAGATCGACGCGACGCGCATCGACGACCCGGTATTGGCTCAGGAAGTGGCGGATTTCTCGCGGGACTGCTACGGACCGGCACGCGCCAAGCTCTTCATGCAGCGCCCGGACCTCGATGAGACACAAATGCACGACGTGACCTGGATCGGCTCGCGCTTCTTCACGGACACCGGCGGCTACTACGACAGCTATCGCTCCAGCACACCACGCGATGACTGGCCCTACGACAGCAACCGTGATGCCGGGCTTGCGCAGGTGGCCAGCGGTGGCGGCTATCCGTCCTGCAGGCAGTGGTGGGCCGATGGCAGCAATGGCCTGCGCGCACGCCTGCTGGGGCAGGTAGACCCAAGCCTGCTGAATCGCCTGGCGGGCTGGGCCGGCTTTCTGAGCCGAGCCGAGGTGGACGACTCGGTAATCCGCACCATCGCCTCGCCGCGGCAGCAGAAACTGAACCAGGGCAACGTCTATACGGACTACGGCGGCCAAATCGACAAGACCCTGCCAAACATCGTGACGCGGGCCACGGGCGACGTCGGCATGGCTGTCGGCGCGATTGCCGCGTTTCCCGCCATGGACGTGGTGCGCCAAGCGCTGCCCATGGTGCTCGGCTTGCTCAAGATGGCGCTGGTCATCTGCATCCCGCTGGTGCTGGTTGTGGGCACCTATGACTTGAAGACGGTCGTTACCGTGAGCGTCGTGCAGTTCGCGCTGTTCTTCGTCGATTTCTGGTTCCAGCTCGCGCGCTGGATCGACAGCACCATCCTCGATGCGCTTTATGGCTGGGGCTTCGGCTGGAACCGGCCACACGCCAACTTCGATCCACTGGTGGGGCTGAACAACGCCTTTGGCGACCTGTTGTTGAACTTAGTTATGGGGACGATGTTCATCGTGCTGCCCACCTTTTGGATCGGTGCGCTGACCTGGGCCGGAATCCGCGCTGGAACGATCGCAAACAGTTTCTCAGCAGGTACGAGGGACGCAGGCGCTGCCGGTGGAAAAGGAGCTGGCGCAATGTCAAGGAAGTTGAAGTGACGCACGCTCAAACCGAGTGTCAGTCATCATCCTTGTACATCTCATGAGATGTGTCGTTGTAGAGATTCGGGTCATAACCCGGTGTCTCTCGAAGTTCTTCCAAGGTGGTAGGAAACTGCAAATGGAACTCTTCGTCTGAATGGCTCTGATTTGCTGCCCATCCCACAGCCACGACACAAACCAACAGCAGTGCCAGCCAGAACGCGGAATAGAGCAGTACACCGAGCACGGCCAGCTTGACCACCCACAACAGCACGGTGGCACCAACTACCGGCACGCCCCTGTACACCAACCAGCTCGACGCCCGCCGTTCGCCACGCGCATAGGCGCGCCATCCACGGCCAAAGCTACGGCCGAGGCGTTCTGCGGTGCTGATGCGGGTCGTCGTGTTCATGGTCGTCACCTGCTATATGTGAAATCACTACTCCAGTTTGCTCCAATCCTGCTTGCTTGCCTGTACCAATGCGCTCCATTCGTCCGGCGGATTCCCGCGCCCGAGCATCTTCTCGAACACGGCATACGGGTCTGATTTGCTTCCCGAAGACCGCAGGGTCTGTTCATCGTTGACCCAGGCGTACACGATGACCTTCGCCTTCGAGTCGTAGCGGAAGAACAGCCGGTATCGCCTTCCGAGCTTGGCCCGCCGCCAGTGGCGATATGCCGGCCCCATGGTGTTGCCTTGCCGGTACTCATCGCGCGCCGGGTCACTCGGTATCACGTCTTGTATCAACTGGGTCAAGGCCCGGAAGAACTTGACGTTGGCGTTCGATCCGAACCCTTCCGGGTCGTTGCCTTGGGCGCGCAGCACAGCCGCGCGCAGCTTCATCAACTGCTCGATCAGGTTGTCGTGGAACAGCAGTGTCCAGCCATGCTGTTGCATCAGATTTCCACGTCCTCATCGAAATCATCGCCCAGGTCCACCTTGTGCCCCGCGTGCTCCAGCATTGTGCGAGCCAGATTCTCGGGCAGGCCGCGCACATTCCGACCCGCTTCAATGTCGCGGGCCAGCAAGGTCAGAAACGCGGCAATGGCCGGGTCCTCGTGCTCGGCATCGGCGCGGGTCACGACGACCTCACTGCCACGAAGCTCGAACGCAAGCTTGCTGCCGGTATCGGCCCCAAGTGCCTGTCGGATGGACTTGGGTAGCGTGATCTGGCCTTTGGAGGTCAGCGTGGCAACTTCGTGAATGGCAGGCATGGCGGCTCTCTTGATCGCAATACCCGTATTGTAAGGAAATATCCTTACCTCGTCAATGAAAGGTCTCACCGGGGTCCTCCAGCATCCAACAATGAATCTCATCGTAGGGTGGGAACAGCCAGCCTTCCTGCATCAATCCGGCCCCGCCATACCCGCATTGACGGTGGACAACCAATGCTCACCGCTCTATATCCAAAGGCTTCTAAAGGCCAAAGGGCCGAAACGGCAAGGGAATGGGGTGCAAGGGGAAAGGCCCTACCCGAAAAGGCGAAAAGGCCGCCCGCTTGCCCGCCACCAGGACACCCACATGCTCTCTCTGTTCCAGCGGAAACGGCCTCCGGTCGCTGCCGCTCCGTCGCCTGCACCCGTCACCGATCTCCCGAAAGGGCTGCTGCAACCGGAATCGGCCGCATCGCTGCTGGCGACACCGCGCCGGCAGAAGCTGCTGGAACACATCTGGCAGCGCACCTCGCTCTCGCGCAAGCAGTTCGCCGCGCTGTACCGCACGCCGATGGAACGTTATGCCGAGTTGGTTCAGGCTTTCCCTGCATCCGAAGCACATCACCATGCCTACCCAGGCGGCATGCTCGACCACGGCCTGGAAATCGTCGCCTACAGCCTGAAGCTGCGCCAGTCTCATCTGCTGCCCATCGGCGCCAACCCCGAGGATCAGGCTGCGCAAGCCGAAGCCTGGACCGCTGCCGTCGCCTACGCCGCACTGCTGCACGACATCGGCAAGATCGCCGTCGATCTGCACGTCGAGCTGGCCGACGGCTCGATCTGGCATCCGTGGCACGGCCCGCTGTGCCAGCCATACCGCTTCCGCTACCGAGACGATCGCGAGTACCGGCTCCACAGCGCCGCGACAGGCTTGCTCTACCGGCAACTGCTTGACCGTGAAGTCCTGGATTGGCTCAGCTGCTATCCGTCGCTGTGGGCACCGCTGCTCTACGTCCTGGCTGGGCAGTACGAGCACGCTGGCGTGCTGGGCGAATTGGTGGTGCAGGCCGACCGAGCTTCCGTGGCCCAGGAACTGGGCGGCGATCCCACACGCGCCATGGCCGCGCCCAAGCACGCACTGCAACGCAAGCTGCTCGACGGGCTGCGTTACCTGCTCAAGGAGGAGCTGAAGCTGAACCAACACGAAGCCTCGGATGGCTGGCTCACCGAGGATGGTTTGTGGCTGGTGAGCAAGACGGTCTCGGACAAGCTTCGGGCACATCTGCTGTCCCAAGGCATCGACGGCATCCCAGCGAACAACACCGCCGTGTTCAACGTGCTGCAGGATCACGGCATGTTGCAGCCCACGCCGGACGGCAAAGCGATCTGGCGTGCGACCGTGACCAGTTCCACCGGCTGGAGCCACTCGTTTACGTTGCTACGGCTGGCACCCGCGCTGATCTGGGAATCTGGTGAGCGACCGGCACCGTTCACCGGGACGTTGACGATCGACACGCCCACCGCAGTTGAAGATGTCGAAGCAGGAGCCACCCTTTCTGCGAACGGCGTGACGTCCGCTTTGGAGAATCCAAACGCTCCGCCAGCGGAGGGTAGTGGCATCACCTCAGCCCCTCCACCCAAGGCCCAGGCCAGCCCCGACGTCATAGCGGACATGCTGGCGATGGTGGGAACGGGAAACTCGCCAACCACAGATCAGGATGTGGAAACCGTCCCGGACGAAGTACCCGCAACTCTCCCCGATGCGACCCAGCCGCCCTTGGCCGCCGCTGCGCCTTCGTCACCGGCCTTCACGTCCTCGACGACACAGCCATCCGGCGAGCACTTCATGGCGTGGCTGAAACATGGCATCGCCACGCGGCGGCTCATCATCAACGATGCGAAAGCGCTGGTGCATACCGTGAGCGACACCGCCTACCTGGTCAGCCCTGGCGTGTTCCAGCGCTATGCGCAGGAACACCCGCAGGTAGGCAAACTGGCCAAACAGGAGAACCTGCAGGATTGGCAGTGGGTGCAGAAGCGCTTCGAGCGACTGCAATTGCATCGCAAGCAACCAAGTGGCCTGAACATCTGGACTTGCGAAGTCACAGGCGCCAGAAAATCGAGGAAGCTACATGGCTATTTACTTATCAAACCAGAAATGGTTTTCGAATTTACGCCTCCAAATAACCCATATCTATTTTCAATGAAATTTCCCGGCCTATGAAGATCAAGATATGAAAATCATCTATCAAAATTAAATGGTCTCATCAGTATTTCCATCAGAAACACTAGATATGTGAATAGCGTTCGCACCATCGTCACCAGTGAGGTACAGGCGCAGCGCGTAGAGCAGATCGGGGGTGCGGTCGCCTGAGGGTTTCTGGATGTTGATTTTCACACGGGAGAAGAGCTTGATGTTGGACAGTGTGACAATTTCTGTCACTCGCTCGATTTTCTTGGCCAATTCCTTGGTGATTTTTTGATGCGGCTGAAGGAGAATCTTGATTTCGGGGGTGGATGATGCACGGGTGCGAAGCAGGCCGAGCAGAAGTTCAAGCGGTTCTGTCGTGGCGCGAATCCAGTTGCGAGCAGTCCACTCGTCTTTCCGGGGCGGATATTGCTTGATGTTGAGCATGATGTTCAGAGCATTCAGAATGGACTGCAAGTTGGCGAGGCTGAATTTCTCAACAAACTGCTGCTCTCGCCAGATGGCATAGGCCAAAATACTGAGCGCGTCATTTGACGGATTCGCAACGAGCTGGGATAGCAAATCTTTCTGCCATTGCTGCGAAACATCACCAAGCGCGAAGCCGACGGCTCGCAGGTCACGAATTTTCTGACCCTCAACCTGCCCGGTTATCCACTGAACGCAATTTTCAGGCGCATCCTTGTGCATACAGGCCATTAGAAATCGAATTTCATTCTTTACTTGCTCAGGAATGCCACTCTCGTTCAGCAGGGCAACGAGGTGTTCTCCTCTGGCCTTCATTGCGTCGGCAAACCCTTTCGGACATTCACGGTCTCCAGTCGAGCGCCCATCGCGCCAAACCTGAATGACAGGAAAGTAAAGTCTCTTGCGTATACTGGCAACCAGATTTTTTGCTGATTCTTCGTCAAAGTTTTTCAGACGCACTTCATCTTTGTATCTCGGCCCTGCCACTTTCCAGCCAGAGAATTTCCCATCGCGCTCCTGAAGCTCGAATGAAATTTCTGCCCCCTCAGTGAAGTCGGCGTAGCTCAGTTCATGAACAAAACTGTTCTGATGAATGAATACAGACTCATCGGTGGATTTACATGTAGCAAAGGTAAACTGCCCGCCTATTTTGTCGGTCAGCCACTTTCTGTTTACCGTGCCAGTCGTCCTCTGTTTGGGGCGGATGTAAAAATCACGGTCAAGCTGTTCAATTGCCCTTTCCACCCAGTCCAACAGATCAGAGGTTTTATTACTGTCTTGCTTCGGAAACCGCTGCAACTCCGCCCAAGTCATTGGCTGCGGATATTCCGGCGCAGGGGCATCGGTGATTTCTTCCGTGCGTCGCCAGGTAGCGCGGATGGGTGGGAAAGATTTGTCGCGCGGTGTGAAGACGAGTTTATAGGGATCATCCGCGCCGTATTCAAAGGTCAGGTTCAACTCGCAGTCAACCTTGTTTTCCAATGGGAAGGCGGGTGAATCGAGACGAGCAGAGAAACCGAAGTCGTCACCCTTATCGCCGACATAGAGCGGAAACGAGTAATGCGGCCTGCCAGCGGGCAGTGTGAAGAATTCATCAACCGGGATGGTGACGGGTTTACCCCGAATGGGTTTGACTGTCGTTCCGCGCAAAACCAGGTGGAATCGTTGCTGATGTCCATCCTTCATCACTTTGACTGAAAGCTCAGGAATCTGGTCGCGCCAAAGTGGAATATCAGCCACCTGTTGTTGTAAAGCATGTAGATGGATTCCGCCCATAACGGGGCTTTCCATCAAATTGATGCAGAACGCGAAATTCCCGATGTTTGGAATACGCTTCAGGTGTGCTGCCTCAATGAATGGGGGCTTTGCCGGGCGGATCGCATCGTGCCACCGCCCGTTGGCATCCAGCGTGATGATGTCGTAGCCGCTGCCACCTAGCCTTTCTGCTTCCTCGCCAGGGATAACAACCGGCGGGCAACGCTCCCAATAAAAGCCTTTGGTGATGGGAAGACGTTTCGCCAGGTTTTTGTCGCGCTTGGCGATGAGCTTGGTGGCGGTCGTCTTGCCGCCAATGGAATCAACGACGATGATGGCGTAACCCTCGCCCGTGATTTTGGCCGGGTCAGCTTGAGCGAACACGGCCGCCACACTTCGCGGCAACGGCTCGGCATTCGGGAAACGCGCGTTGAGGTTGCGACGGATGACTTCAAGCTCGAAATCGTTGAGAAAGTCAGGCGCAAGCCAGATGAGTGTATCGTTCTTGAACTCTTCGCGTAGCCGAGTAGTGAACGCGCGGGCGGCGGGGTCAAAAAGCTCAGTGGCGTTGTCTTTGGCGAAAAACAGATCTGGCGCAGAAATGGTGGTCGCATCGGGATTCAGCCAAACGGCATCGGAACCAAAGAGTTCGATGTCAACGGTTTCATTTTCGCGCTGCCACCTCTGCCAAAGAAAGGGGGCCGCCAGCGACTGCGCTCCTTTTCCGTCACCACTGGCATAGCGGGGATGCAGGGCTGTGATATCAACACAAATTGGTTCGGCACTCGCGCTTTGTCGCAAATGCCGGGGCATCTTGTACTTCACTTCCTTGAACAAAGGTGGCTTGGAAGTCCACGGAAGAATCTCAAACTTTTCATAATCGAATAGTAACGGTATCTCAGCAAAAAGATGCTTTCCATCAAGCCACATTTGCGCGCATTGCTGCCAAAGGCGCATGGTTTTCTCGCGGACATCCAGTTGAGAAAGGTCGCTGGTGATGTCCTCATCGAGGGTTTGCAGCCAGCGCCATGCATCCCACACGTGACGGTAATCTCGGTGTGCTAGTAGCGTGTTGTTAGGTGGCAGATTTTCCCAATTGCCGATGGCTTGCGCCTCATCAGAACGCAACCATAAGTAGATTTTTGATAGAAGCTCATCCTCTTGACCGAGACAATCACCGCGTAAATCAAGCATTTCCGCAAGGCGAATGGCAAAGGCTTTCAGCAAGCGATTTTCCGGCAGGTCGACGGATTGAAAGCGACGCACAGCCTGTATGTAGGGGTTACCTGCCAGTTTTTCCCGAATGGTACGACCCGGACGATTACTCAGCTTAATAAAACTGTTGGCATCCAGTTCACGCACAGCATGAACAGGCAGTAGAGCGTGTTCGCGGCGAGGACTTTCGTTGAGAGAATGAAATAATCGCTCGACAGAAGCGCGGCAGTGTTCCGTTATGCGCCAAAGGCGGTCACGGGTTATCTCACTCGCTTCTGGCTGTGCGACTTTGGCGAGGAACCCTGACAAGGATTTCGGCAGAGCCGCGCCGGTCTTAGGATCGAAATCCGTGATTGAACCAAACCAATTCATTTGCTCAAGCAGTTTTTTGGCAAGTTTTTCTTTGGCACGGAAGTCGGTATAGATTTTTTCCAGAGTAATACTCATTGCTTGGCGTGAATCCTTCCTGCTCTGGCATTTTCTTCAAGTTTCACGCGCAGCTCATCTCGTTGCTCTGGTGTCTTTAAGTTCCACATTTTATGACGCTTGTCTGAATCTGGTTCATCTTTCATAAAAAGGGAGTGTGGCAATTCAGCATTGTCCGAGTCTCGACTGGCCGTGGATCTATCATTGGTTTCCGTGTCACCGACGTTTAGGTAATTTGCCGATTGCCAAATAAACTGACCATAGCCAAGATCACAGGCAAGGTCGAAATCCTCTGTCAGATTGAATGAGTTACTGCCGATTCCTGTAACGAGTTGTCCACGAATCCTGTCCAGGCACTCTGTCTTGCTCTTGCCGCGTGTATCAATACCCCGCAATTTGGGCATGACCTTCTGCACGAGTTGATCCTCGAAGGCGACATGCATAGCTCTGGCAAGCGCATCTTTATCGCGTGCAGCACGGACATCCGGGTAATTGGCCATGTAGTATTCAATGGATTGCCAAACGCGGTGACCGAGGGCACGGCCTGTAACCGCTAAAGAAGCATTGATTGCTTCAATGAATTTTTTGAACGGGCTGACTTGATCGTCGGAGAAGTTGCTGCCCTGTGCTAGCCAACTCTGCCACGACGTTTTGTGTAGCGCCGGGCCTCGATTTTTGTCATCAAGTGGAGCAAGCTTCAGGCGGCGTTTGAGTTCCGTCGGGCGCGGAAAGTTGATGATGATGGAACGGTCAAGCACCTTGTCCGAAAGGGACTTGGTGGTTTCGTCCTGGTTCATCGTCCCTGTCCAGAGTACATTACGACCGAGGGGAAGCTTATAGGGTTCCATGCCGGCGCCAATTTTCACCGGTATGAACGGAACATCATCACCCTTTCTGCCACGCCGCAGTTCTAGCTTGCTCAAAAACTCTGCAAAATAAAGCTCAGGGTGTGCCAGATTCATCTCATCAAGCAGAACAAGACACACTGCGTCCTGCAATCCTGGATAATCTGCTTGTTTCAACGCTTCAATCAGCTCTTTGTCCTTCTCAGGGTCAAGTGCTATTTGCTGATCTGGCGACATACTCTGCCAACGTCTAATGCGCTGTTCATATTGTTCGCGGCCTGATATCTGACTTTGCGCGAGAAAACGCAGCACCGGCTGTGCATCGAATTTATTGTCTATGGAATTGAAAAAGCCCAGCATGGATTCCTGCGAATCCCAATTAGGCTGGACAGACAGCGGCTCGAAATAAATTCCGCCAAAGTGCGAGTAGAGGCGCGGCAGTTCGGATTTTCCGGTTCCGGAAACCCCTGCCAGGACAGTGAGCGGCGACCATTCCGCTGTTTTGAGAGCTGTATGAAAAGCTTTCAAAATACGTGGATTGAAATGTAGTCCGTATGTATCGCAAGCATTACCAATCCCAGTGAGCCAAGTTAGCTCATCGATCTCGTGCTGCACCGGCTGCTTGACCTTATCCACACTGATGTGCGGCATCTCAATTTCTTTGTAGCGAGCGGTAACTTCAGCAGGGCGCTCATAAGCTGCACGCAAACGCTTGAGTTCGGCTTGCGCTTCGTTGGCTGCTCCCTCGAAGATGGATGCCCTTTGCGCCAGAGATTTGTTTTCGGCGTTGAGCTCCGAGCCTTGACGGCGCAGCTCGCCAATTTCAGCGACCGCAGCCTCATTGGTGGAAAGTTGCCGTTCTAACTGGTCTGCCCGTGTTTTCTGATTTTTGGCTTCTGATTCAAGGGCTTGATACCGCTCGCGCATTTCCTCAGTAGGTCGGGTAGCAAGCTCCTCTCGTAGGCGTTTGAGTTCGTCGGCCTGGCTGTTCAGCGCACGCAGAATTTCAGCAGGGTCTTTGCCACCAAGTTGCAACTTTAACTGTTCGAACGCGCCGAGAAGTTCGTCTTGAGTTTTAAACGCCTCGCGCAGTCGAATGTTTTCCTCTTTGGCAGATTGCAGAGCAGCCTCTAGCGATTTTCGGCGATCCTCAACACGCCTCTCAACCTCATCGTCCAGTTGCTCGCTGCGCCTCTGGTTCTGCTGTTCCAGCCGTTGTTCTTTGCGTTCGAGTGTCCGCTCTGAAGTCTCAAGCTCTGCCTGTCTTCCTTCGACTTCGCTTTGCAAGGCGGAGAGTGCGCCTTTTTGTTTCTCAAATTCCGTGCGCTCTGCATTCAACTGCTTTCGAGCGTCACCCTGTTGTTTTGTCCATGCATCGCGCTCTTGGGCGATTTCTGTCCGAATGCGCTCCCGTTCGGCGTTTTCGGCATGGGCAACCGCACCCAGTCGCTTTGCTTTCAGCTCGGAAATTTCAACCTCCAACGCTGAAAGGTTTTTCTCTCGCATCTCGGCAATTGCTCTTTCGCCCTGGGCGCGCTTTTCACGCAGCTCATCATTCAGCGCGGCTCGTTCATCGGCAAAACCTGCATCACACTTTTGCTCAGCCTGCGTGACGGCCTGCTCGCGCTGCGCCAGCTTGGCCTTGTCTTGCTCGATGACTTGACGCTCTGCAGTCGCATCCCTTTCACGTGTAGCCACGGCGGTTTCACGGCTGGCGATTTCGCTTTCCTTGGTGTTTATCCAGCTCTCACGCGCGTTCAAATCGGCAAGCCGCTGGGCTTCGGTGTCGGGTTGGACGGGGCTGTTCATTTTCAAGATTCCATAAGTGTTCTGATAGTTGTGAAAGCAGCTTTGCGAAGCTGTGCGATGTTCTCTTTGGGCAATGGCAGCGGCTCGTTGCCATGCCCACGCCGAGCGATAAGGTTTGCCATATCGCCGATCAAGGACGGCTGCGTGTCATGAATTGCGGCAAGTTCATCAGCATCGCTCACCAGCAGCCATGCAAGAACGCAAGCTCCGAGTGTTTGGCTGCCGCCTTGCAGTGACTGACGCACAGCCGACGTTTTGACGGTGCGCAGGCTCTCAGGTAAGCCCTCGCAGAAACCAGCCTCAGCAGCTTTACTTTCAGCTATGTCTTTGATCTGCCCGTCACAGGTATCAGGCGGCAGCCTGCCTGCCAAAGCTCTCGCAAATGATGACTGGATTGCGGCATAAAGATCGCGAACATAGGCCAAAGAGTCATCCCCGTCATGACAAGACTGGAAAAAACGCTCCGCGTGAACCAGCCGGTCTTGCAGGTTTGCGCCCAGGCGGTTGAACAGCTGGTGGCCGAACTCCTCTTGAATGCTGGTACGGGCATCCAGCAGTGCATCACCCTGCTCGTCCTTGTTTGGCGCGGTAGGAGGCGTGTCGGTAAACATGATGTCTGGCACAAGCGCATGAACGACTTCGCGCATGAACGAATCGTCAGTTAGTGCTTGCTGCGGGGCGTCCGCGCCGCCCTTGCCGTGGCCCTTCTCGTTGCGTTTGGCGTTGATGGCAAGAAGGCGGTTAATGAGGTCTGAATACGCGAACACAACACGGCGCAAGGGATGCAACGCATCGTCTTGCGCTTGAAGCAGAGCGATCGCGAGAACCGTCTCTTGGAACGCACCACCGTCCTCAAATTCCCGCAGCTTACCTTCCCGAATCGGTCTGAAGCCGTTCGGCGGCGGCTCAAGACCGACGGTTTTCGCGGCCTGCTCAAGCAGGGCGGCGTGCTGGTCTTGCGCAGTGAATTTCAGCCTTTTAATGACGGAATCAACCGGTCGGCGGCAACTGGCATAAAACAGTGCCCATTCGATGGCGGCATGGATTTGGGCGATGGAGCGGAACGGGCTATTCCGCAAGGGGCGCAAATTAGCGACGAGCTTCGGGTAACTTTGCCAGTTGGCGTCGTTGTCGAACGGCTCTTTGACCGTGGCATCCTGCTTTTCTGGACGAGGAGTGCTCAATGACTGCTTCCAACCATGCAGCCACGTGGTCAGGCTTTCCTCCTGCTCAAGCAACTGTTCGAACGATTTTTCGAGAATCAAGGAAAAACCGTTGCCGAATGGGTCGGCGATGCGGAATTCGCCATCGCTTTTCTGGATGGCGATAGGGCAGTCAAGGTGAAGCAGGTCGGGCTCGGCGACTATCGTGATCTGCTGGACTACGGGCATCTTGGTGTCCTTGCCGAACGCAGACGAGCGCTTTTTCATTGCGCGCAAAGTTCTGATTACATCACGCGGCGCGGGTATCGCTTTTCTTTGGACACCATCCCAGCGGATTATCCGGAAGTCTTTGTCCTCGCTTTCCTTTTTCCGCATGGGGTTTGTGTCGTCCAGCCAATGCAGGAAGGGCAGAATTTTTCCAGTGGCGAGTTCGCGGAACAAAAGCGCGGTAACGAATGCCGGGGCACATTCTTCTTCGCGCTCCCGCTCAATGATGGCATGGTGGTCGTCAATCAAGTCCTTGTCTTGCAAACGGAGCAGAACGCTCTTGACCAAATCGACTGGAATGCGGGTTTCATCCGCCAGCGCATCGGCGTTCATCAAGCCGACAGTTTCAAGCAGTTTCAGGATGACGCGTTCAAATGCGTTCAAGCCATCGCCATCGTCAAGAACTCTGGGCAAGGTCACGCGGTATACGTTCACCGGCCACGCGAGGTGGCGAGGCCTGCCGATGATCCCTCCGAAGGGGGCAGGTTTACCGTAATCAAGGAGCTTCAGCATGGCAGCACCACTCCTTGCTCGCGGCATAGTCGAAGGAAATCCACCAGTCCCGGCACAAAGTCCGCCGCGAGTTCACTTTGCAGCAAACCCGTATCGCCAACGACCACCAGTAGCTTCTTCTGACGACTCATCGAGACATTCAGGCGGTTGTAAAGGCAAAGGTGTCCGAACAACCCTGTGGCCTGCTTTTCACGGTCATCGCTCTTGGATTTCCAGTTATGCGGCAAGGTTCGCACCATTGAGAGGAAGACGACATCGAACTCCATGCCCTGGAATGAGTCCACCGTGCCGACGCGGAGTTTTCTCTCGTCGTCCGCGATGCTGCCGAGTTGTCTCTTGATGAGTTCGGCCTGCGCCTTGTAGAACGAAATCACGCCGAACGAGAGGTCTTTGCCTGCATCTGAACTCATCCACGCCTGCAATTGGCGGGCAATAACGGTGGCCTCTGCCGGGCGCGTCCAACTGGTTCCGCTGCGCTGGTGTCTGCCTTTCGCCGCTGGCACGTCCAGCCACACAGCAGGTTTACCGTTTATGCCGGGCAGGTTGTGGGCGAAATCGCTTTCAGGCCGTCCAGAGCCGAATTGTTCCGTCGGATCGAAGCGTTCATAAAAATTGCGGCTGATAAAGCTGCCGAGCAGTGGGTGCATCCGATACTGCTTGTCGAGCGTGACACGGCGGGAGATACCGTCGCCGTCTTCCAGCGTTTTCAAGCGGGTGGCGAACAGATACTGGAACATGGATTTCTTGAGCCAGTCAGCTTCATTCTGTGCCGGTTCGTCGGCCGATGCTGCCTCGCCAGCCTCCATTTGGCGTGCTACCTCCTCATCAATGATATGCGGCAACTGCCGATGGTCGCCCACCAGAATGATGCGCTTGCCTTGCGCCATCGGAACCATCAGGTCGCGGGGTGAAACGCGAGCGGCTTCATCCACGATGACATATTCGTATTCCATGCCTTTCTGGTTTTCATTGACGTCGCGCCCGACAAGCCCTTTGCGCTTTTGCATATCACGATTGACGCTCTGTTGGCTGGTGGCGGCAAAGGCAAAACTGTATTCGGACAGGGCATCTACCATGCCATAGGGGTTGCCTTCCAGTTCGGCCAGAAACTCGGCCAGCGCAGCAGATTTTTTATCCTTAGCCGAATACTCGGCGTTTTTGATGCGTTGTATGGCGAATTCTGCCAATGCAAGCACTGCGTCGTTCTGCTTTTCCACGCGAAAAATCGGTGGAGCGGTGAACCGGGCGAAGAGCCTCTTTTTCAACGCGACCAGGTTGTCCAAAAATGGCGCTGGGCCATCTTCATTGCGCCACAGACTGGCTTTGTCCAGCAGTTTGCGTTCGTCTTCTTCAAGCACATCACGCAGGTCATCCAGTGCGTCCATCGCCCTTTCTGGCCCGTCGTCAGAAAAGCTTTCATGGCGAACACGCAGACGGCGCGCTGCATCAAGCCATTGGGTGGAGCCATCGTTGAGGTTTTCCTCGTGCGCGAGCTTTTTCGCCAAATTCGCCGATCGCCGAGCGCCGTCTTCGCCAAGAATTACACTGCCGAGCGCTGTGATTTTCCCAGCAAGGTTGGCGGCGAGCGCGCGTGACGGGGCTTGGACATATTGCAGGCACAGGTTTTTTATTTCCCGCTCCTGCTCAGCTTCCGCAATCTGGGGATTGCGCTCGCGCAGTTCGGTGGCAAGCGAGCTGCACCAGGCTTCAAGATTGCGCTCGAAGATGCTGAGATCGTCTTCCGTCGCGCCAGACCGTTTGCCGAATTTCGGCACGGGCAGGCTGTTGAGCGAGAGCCGCTCGATCATGTTTTCCACCGCATCGTGCTGAAAGCCGGTCAGCAGCACTTGGCCTTTGATGTTCGCGCCGCGCTTGTCGGCCATCTCGTTCAGCCGCTCCAGAATGGCGGCGATGACGGTGGTTTTTCCCGTTCCCGGCGGCCCCTGAATAAGCGCGAGATCTGGCGTATTCAGCGCAACCTCAATAGCCCTTTCCTGCATGACGGTTGGCGGATTGCGAAAGACCTTGTTGCGAACGAATGCGGTGAGTGACTGGACTTTTTGCGGCGGGCGGACTTGTGTGATTTGCCCCTGTTCCTCAATCAATAGCCCAAGCTGTGGATTGGCGGAACGGCCTTCCAGAATGGCTTGACGGGCCGCCATACGCCGTTTGATCTGGGTGGTTTCACCGGCCAGCGACAGGATGAGCGTGCCGGATTCCTTGGGCAGAGCCTCGATTTTGAGCGTAAGTACACGGGTTTCCTGGTCAAACCCGACGACATCAAGGTAGGTCTTTCCTTCACGTTGCTCGCGATTTCCGTCGCCCTGCTTGATCTTCTCCGCTTGCTCAATTCGACTTGCAAAATCCTTGAAGCTCAAGCGTTCATCTTTCAAATAGTCCGGCAGTTCATCCACCAACTCGACTTCAGGTACGGCACCGTTCCCCAGCGCTTTCAATGCAGAGTCAAGTGCCTGTGAAATGCGAACCGTGACGGTTCCATCCCGCTCCTGAGCCATCTCTGTGAATTGTAAAGCCCCCACTTCGCGCGCTTGCTTGAGCAGCAATTCGCCCTCCATGTCACCAAATTCATCCCACTTTTTCAGGTAGCTATTGTCGTCTTGGGTAAGAGCGCGCATTTGCGCTTTGGCAAGAGTTTGCACTTGCCCTGCTTGTGTCCAATCGGCAAAACGCAGCCGGCCTTTGGCGAGGCGCAGGGCGCGGTCGGGTTCTTTTTTAGTCCTGGTTATGCGTGTGGCGATGTAGATGGTTTGGCCGCCTGGCATTGCTTTTTCGGTGGCAATGAAGCGGATACCTTCGCCAGTAACACAGAAAGCGTTTATTCGGGTCGGCTCCGCAGCTGTATCGCGTGGCGTGTCCTCGCCGACAGGTTTCAGTTCTTCATCAATCGCCGGGCCAGCAGTCAGGAAGAAAAATGCGTCGTTTCCCTGTTGGAAGCAGCAAAGTTCGCCCAGCCTCTTGTAAAGTGCCTCGCCCTTCGTCCGCATCTTTTCTTGCACATACTCATCCACACCGATTTCAACATCGCCCATTTCCAGGCAGACGCCGGTGAAAAAACCGATCTTCAGCTCGATGCTGCCATCGGCGGCAGGGTTTTCAAGTTGTGCAAGCAGGGAACGCCCACTGGCAAGTTCAGCGTTGAGGCGGCGGATGTCAACAGCCGCGACGGGACGAACGAAAACAACCGCGTCTCTCAGGCGGATTTCAAATTCATCTGCGCGGGATAGGCTGGCCTCTACCGAGAATACTGGCTGCTCTTGCAGGGCTTCGACATTGTCAGACCGCTTGATGCGGACAGTTATGATGTTGACAGGAATGTCCTGAAACTTCATTTGCAGCCCTCCACGAACTCAAAGGTGAGGTTGTCCGGGAAAGGCAGCGTGCCCCGCACGGGGACTGCGGTTTTGGCCGCGAAGTTCAGCATGGCTTCGTATGCTGTGTTATCGAAATACTCGAATGAAAACGGGTGAAAAAGCCGCTGCGGCAATCTGAACTCCGTGGCACCACCAGGAATCAGGATTTCCCAACGTGGCGTTTTGACGCGAATGAAAGCCGGGCGCGCCGCGCCACAATACGGGCATTGCGCGTATTCATCGGCGAAATGGCTCATGCCACATTCGAGGCAATCCAGCGACTGATCCGCCGCCCTCGCAAGCTCCAATATCCAGAACGCCATTGTCGGGCGGCGGTGCGGCAGTTCACGTCCTGCACCGAAAGTTTCCTGAAACAGGCGGCGTAATCCTTCTGTTGCGACTAATACACGGGGCAGGCCTCCAACTCCTTCGTTGGAATCGTCATCTTCGTCATCCACGAAAGGCAAGAAACCAGCGAATGCCTGTTCGTTCAGATCGGTGGCAGTGCCATTGGGCGCAGGGTCGGCATCCCAGCCGTCTTCTTCATCTTCGGGCTCCAGTACTTTCTTGCCAATGAAAGGGTGGCAAAGCGCCAGTAGCTTGAATGTCATCACAGCGAAAGCCCAGCAGTCGGTTCGCGGGCGGGATTGGTCACGGCCCTGCACTACCTCCGGTGCACCGTAGCCTGGCGTATAGACGGACACACCGCCGCTGGGTAACTCCAGGCGCATATTGTCGGCATCTATGAGCCAGACATCGGTGGTGTCGTCTTCGCCAATGAAAGCGTTGTTGGTGGAAATGTCGCCATAGACCAGTCCCGCGCTGTGCAGGCGGGCGAGGATGGCAGCGCACTTGGCAAGCGCGAGCGAACGGCGGCGGGTGGAGCCAGTTTGTGCGTAATGCAGCAGTCGCAGCGCCAGGTCCTTGTCAGGAATCTTCGTCAGCCATTGGGGCAAGGCTTGGCTTTGATCTTCCAGCTTCTTTTTGCTTCTGCCGTCCAAATCGAAACTGGCGAAGGGCTTCATGCCGTTCAACAGACGCATCACATAGCCCGGCTCGTCGCGCAGGATGGCGAGTGGCAGGGAAACGGGGATGCGCCGTGGTATGGGCAACAGGCGGACGTGCTGGAAGCGCTCGCGCAGATTGGCGTTTTTGTCCGGCTGGCCGGCTGCGTCCAGCGGCTGCTTGACGGCCAAATCCGCATCCTTGGTGCGATAGACCACGCCTTGTCCACCGCGCGCAAGCTCATCGGCCATCTGATGAACATTGTCGTATTCATCCACAAGTGGCTTCAGAGCCTGGTGTTCGGCGTTACTCATCTGCAACCTCCTCACTGCACAGGCAGGCGAGGGTTTTATCGTCGCTGTGCTTGGGCGTGGGCCAGTTTTCGAGCATCTCGTGGATGCGCCGGTTGGCACTTACCGGCGCGAGGGTTCGATGCGTTTCGGCGAAACTGCTCACAAACCCGTCAGCGTTATCCAAATCGTCAGCCACCCCATCAGTGCAGAGCAATACTGCGATGCACTGCTCCCCCGGCAGCGACAAATACTGCCAGTCTTTGGCGGAGACTTTGGAGGACAGCGCAATGGTTATATTGGAGAAGCCTTGTGTCTTGTTTTCCGACAGCGAAACGACTGATCCATCGGACTTGGCAATAGCGGCAAGTCCGTCGCCAAGCATCCCTAGGTGGATTACGCCATCCAGGTGTAGTGCGAAGAGACAGGTGGCCGCGCAATCGCGAGGTTCCAGCGGAGCGACAAGCCTCAGCCAGTTAGCTTGGATGTTGCTAAACAGCGCGTTGTGTTCGATTTCACCACCGGTGCAACAAGCCCGGGCTGCGAACTCGACGGCGAGACAGGCAGCATGGCTGCCGAAGCTGGAGAAGGGCTTGGAGCCAACTCCGTCGGACACGACGATGCCATCACCCCAAACATGGTGAAACTTCGCCCATGCATCCTGATTTGGCAAACCTTCGGCGATATGGCTCGGGCCGCGAACGCTTGCCCCAAAACTTTTCCAAAGCGTCATGCCCATTCCTCATCCGCCTGCAGCCAGTTATCGAGTACGGCGAGCACTTCTTCTGCGGCAAACACCTTTGCGCCTTTGAGCCCCTTGGAAAGATGCGGGTTGGCATCCGCGCCGATTTGGATGACGCGCAGCGTATCCGGCGGTAGACCTTCCTGCCAGCGGCTCAGGGTCTTCACGTCGTCTCTTGTCCAGAATCCATCCGTGAGGATCAGAACCTTTCCATCCGGCTCGTTACCCAGCAGTTGAACCAGCGCCTGGCCATTGGTGCTTCCATGGCAAACCAGCATTTCGACCGGGAGATCGTCCGTGACGCTCCAGTCCGGGATGCTGCGTGCCTCGCTGCTCCAAGCACAAAGGCGGATTTCCGCCTTTCCATACCCTTGCCGCACCCATTGCGCCACGGTCGTGGCCAAGGTTCGCAGGATGAAGGGCTTGCCTCCTTCACTCATGCTGCCGGAGATGTCGCAAACCAAATGGAGCATCATGGAGTTGCCTCACTCGCTTCAGCCCGCTCAGTGATGCTGTTCATCATTGCCGTTATCTGCTCAGAAAGTGATACACCACTCCAAAGCATCAGCCTGGCATCTTTTATTTTTTTCTTGACCGACTCAGTATTTGGGAGAACACAGCAGGCAACGATACCGCGACCTTCAATTCCTCCGTAGAAGCGCACAAGGTTCTGCAGCTTCATAATCTGCTCTTGCGTTACATTGCCCGCCTTGCATTCCACGATATAAAGCGAATAACCGTCGGTGAATGTGATGTCCAGCTCGTTGTATTCAACACCGAAGCTCGAATAGCCTTTTGACTCTTCTAAATTCAAGTTCAGCTTGACATTGATGCGCAAGTCTTGAATGACTCCAGCATCCTCGTAGGGTTTGCACTGCAAATAAACAAACTCCTCGAACCAGCCGCCAGATAGGTATTTGGCGAAATCAGGCCATTTCTCAAATCTCAGATCTAATCCGTAGCCTTGGACGGATACTGCCTCCATGTCATCCAGCTTGAAATTGAAGCCATCACGACAAATCTCGAATGGCCTGAATGCATTGTTATAGTCGGTCAGTTCTCTATAAAATCTACGCACCTTGTCACGATGCAGCCAAAGGGTCTCGGTCAGAAGTTGGCGACTTGGCGATATATCCTTCATGAAGGAACTGCCTGCAATCTGCAAACCATCGCTATTCAGGTGCAAAAATGTCTCGATTGAATCAATCCGCCTGATTTTTTCGCGTCGAACACTGTCAATGAATGTGACGCGACGATTCTTGCTGTCAAAATAAAACGGAACAGCGCCCAGTTCACGTGCAGCAGAGAGCGCGCCAGCAAACATCAATTTTGTGCCGCCAGTTAAATTGATTCCAATTCGTGTTTTTTCTGGAAATTGCTTTGCCAGCTCGGTGATTTGTTCGTGAACAGCGCGATCATCCCAGGGGTCAACGGTAAGTTCATGCAGGTCCCGAGAGCCAATAAAGGTTCGCATACATGCAGCAGGGAAGTCTTTTGAGTTGACAAAAATGTGATGCGCCGACTCAAATTGCCGGATGCTCAACAAGGCAGGCATCCGTTGCTCACCAAAAAGATGGAATGTCACATCGAACCCGTTGGAGATGCCTCGGATCGCAGCCTGTTTTGAGCTGTGTCGCTCAAGCCACTCGGCAGGCAACGCTATGACTTCAGGTGCTTTGCCAATGATGGACGATGCTATGAGTCTTTTTTTGAGTTCAGGGTAGCTCAGCGCCGCGAGCGCCCAGACAAAGGCCATCACCGGAGTTCCTGGGCTGAGATAGAGCGTGACGAGCTTTTCACCTGGCTCCTGTTCAACCCCATCCAGCGCCCGTATTGCGCTAGCGTAAATACCTTCGGTGTCGTTGAGCTGGTAAAGCTTCTCGCTATTTAAACGGATCCTTGCGTTGCAGCCCAGGGCGGCGGCTTTCTTTTTCAGCCAGGCTTCAAAATGTTCATGTGCGACAGAGGTATTGGCGAACCTGGAGACAAACTGATTAGTAAGCTTCCAGTCTTTCTCTTGCCCCATGCTTCGTATTGACGCCAATTCAAGCGTGAACGTCTTCTGTGCCTCAATCAATTCGCTGGCATCATTATCCATCCGGGTGTAACCCAGGATAATGATGTCCGAGTAGGGCGCGCCCGCAAGGGCGCTCGCAATAGGGCCGTCGGTATTCTCAAACCCCAGCGACGCGCGAAAATCGGTGATTCCATACCACGTGAGCAGAAACCTCTTCATTGAGTGCTTTCCTGAACATATGGCCGGAACCATGTGATGTCATTCGTCATTTTGTTTACGAATACAGCTCGGCTCGGTTTTTCAATACCTTTGAACTTGCCAACACCGCCACTCACAAGCGATCCAGCATCGTCTTCGTTCATGCAGTACGCCACGCGCAATTCGAAAAAGGAAAAAAGGTCTTTGCTGGCACTGGCACAGCGCTGCCAACGGTCAACAAAAATAAATACAAACGTCCCCTTTCTTGGGCCGTCCTCGGCGAGACGCTTTAACAAATCAGCCGGGGTAGGTGGTTCGCCAGGCTTGGGCGATCTAAACGCTGGGGCTGGCTGTAGTGCTTTCTCGGAATCCAGGCCATCGATAATCAATGCTACGCGGCGATTCCCAATATCGTCTGATATCGCTTGAAGTGGTAGATCGGATATATCGTCGAACATCTTGAGGCGTGCACCGAGCATCTGCGCTGCGGCTGAGAATCCTCCTCCTGGGGGGACCCCGCGCGCGTTGAAGTACACGATTTCATCAAAGCCATCGACGAAAGTCAGACTAAAAAGCGTAGCGGACAGGAGTCCATCGTGAATGTGGTCGTTGTAGCCGCTGAATAGAACATTGAACGCGGATCGACGAGTAAGTGATACCGTCAACGGTTTTGAATCGAATGCGAGGTTTTCGCCCAAAAGAAGAGCTTCTTCATGCGCACAAGCTGTCTGATATTCAAAGGGAGACGGCATCTGCGGAAGGAATGCACCGCTGAAGATTTTGGCTTTTTCAGCCACCCCAGAAAGAGATGTACGCGCTATCAACTTCTTCAACAAATCACGGCGATGCTCGCTTTCTCCGGCGAATGGAATCATGAACTTCACATTGCCGGATTTGGCACCGTTAGCATTGTTGATGATGCCTTCAGGTGGGCTGCGCAGCTCTGCGGCTGCCCAGTTCCCGCCCCCGAGGATCATTGCGGAGTCTTCCTGCCCACAAGCCAGTGCGATACGGCATCCCAACTGGGTGATTATGCTTCCGATTGACTGCGCGTTGATGCCTTTCAAAGTCTGAGTAGCCAGGAGGATGTGAATACCGAACGAGCGCCCCTGTTTCAAGAGCTTCGACAGCAGCTGCTCAGCAGCTTCTGCCACCTGGCGACTTTCTGAGAACAGAATTTGGAACTCATCTATGACTAGCAGAACGCGGGGCAACCGTACCCCGCTTGATTTACGGTATTCGCTGAAATCGTTGACATTTTTTGACTTGAATATGCGTGCACGCGTTTCCAGTTCATCCACAAGATGCCTTAATACAGTAACGCCATATTCAGGGTCACTTTCCGTAGCGACAAGGCGGGCCTGTGGGACTGGGGGCGTTGCGTAAATATTGAACTCAGTCGATTCCTTGTAATCCAGTAGATAAAGATCAAGCTCCTCAGTCGGATATTTCTCGCATAGCGTGTGAATCAAAACATGGAGCAGATTGGATTTTCCCGAGCCTGTCTTCCCCGCAAGCAGTACATGATGCTCGGAGTCCGTCGCGCCCAGTCTCAGGGTCGCGAAGTCGCCTGCGGTCGTCCAGCCAATGGGAATATCAAAGCCACCAAGAGTCGTCTCCCCCTTGCCGAAGCTCGTCCAGAGATCAGGCATCGTTTTCTTGAAACGCGTCTTGGCAGCACAATCTTCAACGAGCCTTGCGAGAAAGCCATCCAGTACATCCTGTCGCGGCCATTGCTCCGGCTGGTATGTGAATGACAGCTCGCCAGCCCCAGCGCGTTGCAACAGATCATTCAGTTGCGTGGTTGAGTTTTTCAGCGTGGCGTTGAGCTTTTCATATCGCCGGTCTTCCATGCGCTGCTCATCAATTGCAATGATGGGCAGCACACCGCAGCGTGGACCGTTTTCGCAAATGCGTCCAAGGAACCAAAGAGATTTTTCCGATATTTGCTCTGGCACATCAAAGAGCAGTACTACCTTGTAAGGCAACGGGGCATCGGGTTGAACTGCGTTGTATTGTGACCAGTTGGATGCCTTGTCATTGAACCGCTGCTGGATCAACTCCTCGATTTCGTCCGTCAGCTTGCCGAGCGCGGCTTCGATTTCGTCCGAACGAGTAAGAACATGACCTTGCGGCACCAATTGCTCAACCTTCAGCAATGGCAGGAATGGCTCGACCGATTGCCCCTGCTGCAGGGGGTCAATCAGTGTCAACTCTACTTGACCTACTGGCAAAGCCTGCAGCAACCGTAACAAGAGACAATGCACGAGGTGTTTCTGCTCTGCATCGCCTTGTGGAAAAACAAGAGCGCTGGAGAAGGGAAATGAGATGACTTTTGAGGCATGACAAGAGAGCTTCTCAAAAGAGACTTGCTCCGAGCCAAGCACAAGACCTGCTGGAATTTCCGATGCCATCAATGGCTTGTCTACGACAAAATCCACGAAGGCGGGCTGATGTTGTCTAAGCTGCGAACTTGCGTTCGCTATAGCAGTTGCATTTCTTTCCCACTCTTTGGCAAAGCCTGCCTGCCAATTCGACTTCCTTATGCTCCGATTGCGCTCCTGATCTTCGTTTAATGCTTTTTTAGTGGTATCGAATTCGCGGTCGATGCGCGCACAACCTTCTTGATAGTCCGCAATTGCCTTGTGTAGCTTGGAAATTACGCTCTGAAAATCCTTCGCGCTTCCACTCATTGATTCCACCCACTGTCTTTGAACTGCAGCTCGCGCGCATCATTCAAGGTTCGATCAATGGCGAACGATTGCTGCTTGAAAGCAGCATTGAGAATGCGGAGTGAATCGACTTCCTTGAGAATCGGATCAAGTACATCGGCAACAATGGACGCGCCGAACGTATCACGCACTCCCTCGCGAAATTTTCCAGCACACATCGCAGCCATTCCAAAGGCCTCATCAAACATTAGCTTCCTCCTCTTCCATATCACCATCGATTGGAAGTTCGAGAACATAGTCATCAGCTACCGAGACTTTGGGAAACAGGGGTGCGCAAATAGTCCCAGGCAGCAAGTAGCTCGATTCGAACTCAGGGCTCTTGGCCCTGAGTTCGCTTAGAAATGCGCGCCACTCTTGCTCGGACAACTCAATCGATCTGCAATTAACTGTCAGCTCCAAGAGGCGTGTGGTGGACGCATCCACGCCATCCATATCTCCGACATTGACTGCACGCAGGAGGACGTCAACTTCAGCTCGAACTTGCGCGAGAAGGTCATGGTTAATAATTGCGAAACGTATTTTCATGGTTGCTCCTCCTCGTTTTGGCGGATGAAATCAAGACAGGACTGATCTATTTCATTTTTCCTTGGCAACATTCCCACCATCGGCGAGCCAGCTTCGCGCAGGGCATCGCGCAGTTCTTTCTGTTTTTCTTCTGGCAAATCGTGGATGTCTCGTGAGCAAAGAGTGCATTGCGCGTCTGCTTGCTTGTGCCCTTCGGCCTGAAAAATCATGTGATCTTTCTGCGAATAGAGGTATTCCGCCTTGCCGCATTTCACTTCGAATGCCATCGAGCCTCCCACAGGAGCCCTCATGCCCTCACCACGCCCCAGAATGACCGGAACCCGCAAGTCGGTGACTATCAAATCTGTTTTTGTGTAGCGTCCGTTATCGCCCACAAAGGTTCGCCCTTGCGTCTCGATCCGGCCGCCAAGTGGCGCAAGTGCGTGCCGAACTATCTGCTCCCCGAATTCACCGCTCAGGTGTATCCGTGCCTTACGTGCGACGATGTTTCGCTCTGCATCACCCTTGGCGGCTACCCATTGGTTCCGAAATTTATCGACCTGCTTGCGATACGCTGGATCACGGTCGTAAAGATATTCCTGAAGCAATCGTCTCTGCTCTGACGATAGGTTCATGCGGTCTCGCAACATATCCGGAGTCACAGGGCGGCCATCTTTGGCAGGGTCCCATTTCAACCATGCATGGAATTGCGCAGCGGACGGGTTTGTCGCGAGATAGGCATCCAGTGCCTGTTGCGCGGATATCAAGCGCGCAGTGCCAACTTCAATCGCCTGACCGACAGTTGCCAAGTGCGTATTGCATGCTTGTAGGGTCTGCTCCAGGGCATGTTCGGCCATCGCCTGGGCCTGCTTCGCAAGATCCACGCGCTGCTCCATGGAGATGCGATCTCCTGTCGCCACCTCAAGCTCTGCTCTTGCTTGCTCCAGCATGCTCTGAGCCTGCTCAACAGCGGTTTCTGCTTCGGTGACGGCAGAGTCCTCGCCGGAGCAGTCTGGGCAACGTCCATCGTCATCGTGCGGCTGAGCAAGGCAAGCAGATAGCGAAGACTGGGCGGAAGAAAGCGAGCTCTGACTGCTATCAAGCGCTTGTTCAGCGCCATCAACATTTTGCGTGGCGGCTTGCTCCTGCTTGATGGCGCTTTCCAACATGCTTGCGCTGCTCTGCGCTTCTTCACGAGCCTCTGCACATTTCTGCTCCGCAACAGCAATTTGTTCGCGACATGCGGCCTCTAGCGCCTCGCGCACTGACTGCAGCTCGCGCACGAGGTCTTCCAGATTCTCCACTTGCCCAATTGAAACTTGTGCCATTGCGACTTCGCTGCCCTTAGCTTTGCAAATAATCTCGCAGGCGCGACGCGAGCGCTGCCAGATATGGAACCTGCTCGGACGCATTGTCGTTGAAGTGCTGCAACTGCTGAACGAGCGCGTTGTAATCCTCCTCAAATCGCGCCCGCTTTTCGTCTTGCCAGGTGTCTCCGAGTGAAGCAAAGGCACCGTTAAGGTTGCCTACAGCATCGTTGAGCGAATCAACAAACTGTTGTAACGAATAGGCGAAGCGCTCTAGCTCTTCTGGGTCGCCAATTGCTTGCGCCATTACCAATACCCTCCATCTTCTGTCGAAGAACTTTGTGTCACAGAGTTCTGTTTATCCTGACGTGCTTCGATTGTGGCGGGCTGGATGTCAATGGCGCTCGCTTCAGGCACATTATTTGGCGTCTGTGACTTCGTGCGAATGGTCACCGACATGGTGACAAACTTGAAGAAGTCACGTAGCTGCTTGGCATTCTCTGCGTAGAAGAGGCGATTAGAGGTGCCTTCGATATATTTCCCAAGTACTGCCTCGTCAGCATCAGCGCCTATCGCCATTGCCAAACGGTCACATTTTGCAGAGCGTCCGTCGCTAATGAATGCGTTTAGAGGCTTTTCCCACGCATCATTCGGCCCACCATCAGAAACCAATACGACCGTCGGACGATACGCACGCGAAGGAACGACATCTTTGTCTTCGATCATCGCTTTGGCCATTTGCAATGCCGTCCCAAGCGGGGTCATGCCGCCAGCAGAAAGATCCTGCCAATGAATATCGCTGGCGCTGGCAAGCGGCTGATGCAGCACTACCTGAGAGCCAAAAGTGATGATCGCCACATGGATTTCAGTTTCACCGTTCTCGGTGTCGCTGAACGTATCCAACATATCGCGAACGGCATCATTCACATTGCGGATCTTCTCTCCGCTCATGCTGCCGCTGACATCGAGAAGAAGCACGACGGGTAGAGGCTTCGCTTTCGGTGCCGTGAATTTCGACGGATCGAATGGGATATTGCTCATATAAAAAACTCCTTTATCCAAAATTACGGGTTCGCACGTAGTCATGACGAAAACTTGTCTCGCCGTAACGACGGCAGGACCTACCCCTTTACCGCCTCGGTCAAAAGATCGTCAACCGAGCGCGCCACCACATACCGGGCTGGGTTCTCACCAACCCCCAGCGCCGTGAAATGCGCCTTGCCGCATTCGATCTTGGCGCTTTCCTTGTCGCGCAGGTCGTCGGTGAACAGGCTGCTTTTGGTTTCCACCACAAAGTACAGGTGCTGGGTGCCGTCTTCTTCCACCAACACGGCCCAGTCGGGGTTGTAGGTACCCAGCGGCGTGGGCACTTTGAACCAGCCTGGCAGCTTGGCGTAGAGCTTGATGGCTTCGTTTTTCTCCAGCCCATCGGCGAAGTCCCGCTCAGTGGTCGAGTCGTACACCACGTGCTCGTAGATCGACTTGCGGGTATCTTGCAGCATGTTCTTGAGATAGCCGGTGAGTTCTTCCTTCTCGAACAGCTCCTGCGCATAGACATGCTGGTCGCCCAATTTCTGGTACTTGATGCCATCGACCAGAGCCAGGCGCTTGCAGCGGTTGATGGTTTCGGCGGTCAATTCGATGAACTGTTGCGGGTTGCGCTTGAAATCATGAAGGCGGCCGCTTCCCGTCAGGATGCTGACGATGGTGCGACGGGTGAGCTGGGTGCGGTCCTGCAGGTCGGTCAGCAAATCCGGCAGCTCGATGTCCGCCTCGTCCAGCACCACGGTCGCCGCGCCCGCTTTCTCTGTCGCGGCGACACCCGCCTTGCCGATAGAGATGTCGGCCTTGCGCCATTGCAGCCGTGCCTTGGCGATCACCGGGGCTTTCTGCAACGCAGCGATGCAATCCGTCACCAGCTTGGCGTTGTCGAACTGCACGCGGTAAGTGGTGCGGTGCTTGATGCGATCCCATAGCGCCTTGAACTCGTCGCTCAGATAAATGGCTTTGCCATCGTTACCCTTGCGCAGCGGAACCTGTCTGCGCTCGTCGGCATTCTTGATGTCCAGACGGCCTGATACCTTGCGCAGCACTTCGGCAATCTGGCCTTTCTGTGCCTCAAACTCGGCAGGCAGTGCCAAGGTGCCGTTCTTCAGCGCCTTTTTCAGTGAATCTTGCACCTTGCCCTTGGCATCGATATGACCGGCGGCCTTCAGGTGTTCCCACAACGCTTTCGATTGCTCAATACCCAGCGGCGCGGCATGCCCGTCAGCGTCGGTCACGGCAATGGCGGCAAACTGGTGTTGCTCCACGATGCCGAAGCGGATGCCGGTGTCTTTCTCGATTTCCTTTTGCAGGTTCTCGGCAAACTGTTCGTAGTTTTCCGTGGCCACCACAGTCAGGGTGTTGACCTCGAAGCCGCGTACCCGCTCACCATCCTGATTGACGCACAGACGCAGGCCACGGCCAATGGTCTGGCGGCGCTCGCGCTCGGTCTGAATGTCACGCAAGGTGCAAATCTGGAACACGTTGGGGTTGTCCCAGCCTTCCTTGAGCGCGGAGTGGGAGAAGATGAACTTCAGCGGCGTGCCGAAGGACAGCAGCTTTTCCTTCTCCTTCATGATCAGGTTGTAGGCGCGCTCGGCATTCTCCCGGTTGCCCGCATTGTTATCAAAGGTGTCAGTCCAACCGCCTTTTTTGTCGATGGAGAAATAGCCGTTGTGCACTTCCTCGGCGGCAAATGCCAGGTCGATCTCGGCAAACAAGCTCTGGTATGCCGGCAACTTGGCGGCACGGCGATATTCCTCCTCGAATATCTGTGCATACACGCCCTTGACCGGCTGGCCGTCTGCGTCGTATTGGCGGTATTTGTCCACCGCGTCGATGAAGAACAGGCTGAGCACCTTGATCCCCAGCGGGCGCAGGTGCTTCTCCTTGTCCAGGTGTTCCTTGATCGTGCGGCGGATCATCTCGCGTTGCACGGCCAGCGCATCCACATCACCGTGGGCTTGGCCAGGTTGCAAAAACACCTCGCCACCGGGGTAGCGCAGCTCCATGAATGCTTCGCCCTTGGCCGTGTTGATCTCGCCCACCCGAAAATCGGCGTAGATCGCGCGGCCATCGGCGCTCTGCTGGAGGTCGTCGCCATCGCTGACCGTCACCTCCACCCGCTGCACGCCGGTGCCGGTCTGTTTATCCAGCTCGACCTTGGCGCTGATGCGGCCGCGCTTGTTTTCCACCTTCACCAGGCGCACGAAAGGCTTGTTGTGCGCGTCCTCTACCGTGGCCGACGCCACTTCGATCTGCTTGACCAGCTTGCGCTCGTAGGCATCCACCGCATCCAGGCGGTACACCATGTGGTGCTTGTCCACGTGGGTGGCGGAATAGCGCAGTGTGCACAGCGGGTTCATCGCATCCAGCGCTTCCTTGCCACGGCCTTCCAGGCCGCCGTCCACGCTTTGCGGTTCATCCACGATGATGATCGGCCGGGTCGCCTTGATCAGGTCAATGGGCTTCTCGCCACCGGTCTTCTCGCTCTCCTTGTAGAGGTTGTTCACATCCTTCTTGTTGATGGCGCCCACCGTCACCACCATGATCTGGATGTTGGAACTGGTGGCAAAGTTGCGCACCGGCCCCGGCTTGGCCGAGTCGTACAGGAAGAAATCGAAGGGCACGCCCGCGTAGAGCCCCTTGAAGTGCTCCTCGGTGATTTGCAGAGTCTTGTAAACGCCTTCCTTGATCGCCACTGACGGCACCACGATCACGAACTTGCTGAAGCCGTAGCGCTTGTTCAGCTCGAAAATCGTGCGCAGGTACACATAGGTCTTGCCGGTGCCGGTTTCCATCTCCACCGTGAAATCGCCCGAGCTCAGCGCGCCGGAGGGCGGCAGGCCACCGCGCAACTGGATGTCGGACAGGTTCTTGAGCAGTTCATCGTCCAGCAGGGTCAAGCGGTTGCCCATGCCAAGGTCAGACTGCGCCACATCCAGCGACATCTGCGCCTCGTCGGGGAGCCTCATGGTCACCGTGAATTCGGTGCGGCACTGCTCCTGGCCGCGGAACAGGTCGCAGACCGCCTCGATGGCCTGAAGCTGGTAGTCGAGATCGGGTTCAAAATGCAGCTTCATGGGCCATCCTGGTCGTTGTGGAGTCCGCAAACGACACAAACACGTTTGCGGAGCGCAAAAATACAATCAGACTCCACAAGCATCTTTGTGGAGTCCAGCCGCTACACAAGCCCGTCATAGAACCTCCCGGCCTTCGGCAAGGTTGATCAGGCGGGGAAAGCACAGGGTGGCGGCACGGCGGCCGCTGCCGGGCTGCAGCTCGCGCAAAATGCCGGCATCGCGCAACTGCCGCAGCAACGCGGGGGCGGTCTTGTCGTGAATGCCATAGTCCGCCGCCAGCTGCTGCGCCAGATCCGAGGTGCGGAAAATGGGCTTGCTGAAAATGGCGTCCAGCAAGTGCACCGAGTATTGAGAACGGGTGGTTTCCTGAATGGCCGTCTTCATCTCGTCGTAGAGCGTCTTGATGGCTTCCACCCGGCGAATGTTCTGGCTGGCCTGTTCAATGATGGCGCGCAGGAAGAAGGCAATCCAGCCATTCCAATCGCGCTCGGTGGAGATCGCCTTGAGCCGTTGGTAATACTCGTCCCGGTGGTTTTCCAGATACTCGGACAGGTAGAACATCGGCTGCGACAGCGCCCGCTTCTGGTAGAGAAACAGCGGGATCAGGATGCGGCCAATACGGCCATTACCGTCCTTGAACGGGTGCAGCAACTCGAACTGCGCATGAACCACCGCCACCTGCAGCAAAAAGTCCACGTCATCGCCATCCAGATACAGCTCCCATGCTTGCAGATAGTCAGGCAGCTGTAACGGGTTGGGCGGCACGAACGTTGCCTGCTCCATGCTGCAGCCCTGGCGACCGATCCAGTTCTGATCGAGGCGAAATTCGCCGGGCGTCTTGTCCTGGCCGCGCACGCTGTTCATCAGAATGCGGTGCAGCTCGCGCACAAAACCAAGGCGGATCGGGTACACCTCCAGATACTCCCGCGCCTTGAACAAGGCGTGGCGGTAATTGGAAATCTCCTGGATGTCCTTGTACTTCTCGCCTTCCTTGAGCAAGCCCGCCTCCTGCTCCAGCACCTCGTCCACCGTCGCCTGGGTGCCTTCGATTTTGGACGACAGCACCGCTTCCTGCGTGGTCAACGGCGAGAGCATCACCGCCGGATTGGGGATGCCCTGCAACAAACCGTCATAACGGGCCAGGGCAGCGTTGGCTTGCCCCACCAAAGGTAACAGCAGGCGGTAATCCAGTTCGGTTAGGGGTAATGCATCAGGCACATAGGGCTGCATGGCGGGCCTCACAGACTGCGCACGGTGGCGATGCCGTGCTGCTGCAGAATCGCCGCCATATTGGTCTTGGCCACGTCGCCTTCAAAGGCGCTGTCGCGGAACACGCAGGTGGTGTCGCCAGCGGGGGCCAGTTGCTGGTGCCAAGCGGCAATGCCCTCGGCCAGGGCTTCGACCTCGGCGGCGCTGATGTTTTGCGCCAGGCAGGCCAGCAACACACCACCGCCCACGGCGTGCACCGCCTTGCCGTGGATGCTGCGTTGCTCGATAGGCACGCACAGGTCCAGGCCCAGCTTGAGCAGCAGCTCGTAGAGCACATCGGCTTCGCTGCGACCTTCGAGCAGGTGATCCTGATGGTCGAACAGCGAGGCTTCCAGATCGTCCGGCTTGGGGTTCCAGGCGCGGATATTGGAGGTGTCGAGTTTGAAGACGCGGAAGCCGGTGTCGCCCTGCCAGCCAGAGCTTTCAGCCTTAATCTTGGTGCCTGCGCGGCGTAAGCGCTCTTTAGTGAGTTCTGCGATAGAACGAGGCTTGGCAATCTGGTCACAGAATTCGGCTGCATTTTTCTGCCCCTTATCCTCCGGATCGAGAGACTGGGGGAGTTGAACAAGAATAAATCTACGGTTTCCTTCATCTAAGAAATTCTGTGCCATTACTGCATGACCAGTTGTTCCAGTTCCAGCAAAAAAATCAAGAATGATGTCTTGAGGAGATGCGCCAATTGTTACAAAGTCACGAATTAATGAACGAGGTTTTGGAGGGCTATCGAACACATTGCTTCCCAGCAACGATGAAATCTCAGCCGTTCCATTGCTACTGCTGTACTCAGGCTTGTAGAGAATCGATTTTGGCTTGCTGGTTGGGAGGTCGCCGAGAGTGGCTCGTTGTTTTTTGTAGATATTCTTTCCCGACCTACCTTCAACAACAATCAAGTTAAAGTTTTCATCGTTTATTTTCTTTTTACTCCACGTCCAAGAGAGCTCTTCGCCTGCCTCTGAAACTGGCCATAGAGTTAAATCTGAACCTGAGCGAGGCTCATCATCAAGCGTCGCGTAGACTTCACCTTTTTCGTCAATAAAGACTGGAAACCAGCCGTTAGGACGGCGCTCCCTAGACGCATCCTGCCCTGTCCGCCTTAAGGTGTCAGCGCGCTTGTAGAGGCCACGCTCATCTTCCAGCCAATCATCTAGCGATTCCTCTGACACTGGAAGTTGAAAAACCACACATTTTTCCTTATTCCGAGCATAAACAACTGTAAATTCATGAGTATCCGCGAAAGCGAAGGCATCGTTATTACCTTTCAGATTCATGATAGTCGGCAGTAAGCCGATGAAGTTCTCTTGACCAAAAACTTCGTCCATAATTAGCCGCAAGTTAGTGGCCTCAGAAGAGTCAATGGAAATAATTATTAATCCACTATCAAGAAGAAGATTTTTTGCCAGCCTAAGTCGCGGATACATCATATTCAGCCAGTCGGTATGAAACCGCCCACTGGCTTCGGTATTACTGCTGATCTTCTGTCCGCCTTCCACCTGCCCGGTCAGCTCCAAATAGTTCTTGATGTTGTCCTGAAAGTTGTCCGGGTAAACGAAATCCTTGCCGGTGTTGTAGGGCGGGTCGATGTAGATCAGCTTGACCTTGCCGGCATAGCTCTTTTGCAGCAGCTTGAGCACTTCAAGGTTATCGCCCTCGATCATCAGGTTCTGGGTGGTCTCCCAGTCCACGCTGTCTTCCGGGCAGGGGCGCAAGGTGCCGGTGCTGGGCGTCAGCGCCAGTTGGCGGGCGCGACGCTTGCCATGCCAGTTGAGGCCGTATTTCTCATCGGCATCGGTGACGCTGGCATCGCCCACCAAGGCTTTCAGCACATCCACATTCACGGCCACTCCGTCTTTGCCTTCCGTGAGCAGTTCCGGAAACAGCGCCTTGAGCTGTTCGATATTGCCCGCCACCAGGTCGGTGGACTGGGCTTGCGGGCTGGCTGCCGTGAGTTTTTCCATGGTCTTCTCCGTCATTCGTTCAATCTTCAAAGCTGTTGTTGTGCAGCGGCCAGTTCGGCCTGGATGCGCTTGAGCGCCAGGTTCATTTCCACCTGGCGCGCCAGTTGTTTTTCCTTGGCGGCTTGGGTGCGCAGGCGGCTTATTTCACCTTCCAGCCGCTGGCAATCGGCCAATGCCTGCCGGCGTGCCGCAGCCTGTTCCGGCGTTGCGGCGGCTTGATAGCTTCCTGTGCGTCGCGCTGCGTGCAGGGACTGCACGCATTCGATCCAGCCTTGATAAAGGGCATGAAGCGAGGCCTGGGGCTGACGCGCAATTGCGAGGGATTGCACGAAGGCATGTTCGGCTTCGGGACGTGCCTTCGTATCAGCCTCGGTTGTGCCACTGGCCGTGCGGGATAAAGAGGCCGACACCAGATCGCCGTCGAGCACGATTTTTTCTGCCTCGTTCTGCGCCCAGCGCTTATGCGCCAGTGAGAGGATCAGCGTTGGCTCATCAACCAGCAGTAACAGCACCGGGTAAGGCACGGCCCGATGCACCAATTCGACCAGGCGTGAAAGACTGGTGGGCTTGATGGCACCGCGCAAGGTGACCGCCAGCACCGCGATTTCCAGGTACTCGCGCTGCGTATCGCGGTACTCGGGCACGCCGATGGTGTTGGGCTTGAGGGCGGCCAGCCACTGGATGTCTTCAATGGCATCGGTGATCAAGCGCTTGTCGGACGCCGTGGGCGCACCGTTCTCCAGCAACAGCTTTTTGGGCACGCGCTGGTCCACCCGTGCGCTTTCCGGGAGATTCAGGGCACTGACGACATCCGACCTGTTCATGACGAGAGTGCCGCCCCAAATGCCTTGACCGTTTCTTCGCTGTCGCGCCCGGCGATGGTTTTGCCCATGGCCTGTTCGATCAGCTTCAACAGTGCGGCGGCGCGTTGGCGGACAAATGCATCGAAGTCGTCAGAGCGCAGCGCGGTCACCGGAATCACGTGGGAGAGCAGAAACTCGTCCAGGCTATCGGGGGCCACCTGCTTGGCTTTCTGGATGCGGACGAGGTACATGCTGGGCGCATCGCCGCTGATGAAACGGTTGGTGCCAGCGGCCAGAGGGGCCTTGTTGACCACGCTGTTCCATTTCTCCTTGGGCAACTTCTGCTTTTCGCACCAGGCGCGGGGGAACACATGGTGGATGTCGATGGCGTTGTTGAAGTAGGTGTTGAGGTCAATCGGCGTACCGCTGACGAAATCCCGACCACCGTGTTTCATGAGCAAGGCGGCCAGCCCCTTGTAGGCGGCTGCGAGGCGGCTTTGCAGGGACAGCAGGCGCGTCGGCGCGAAGTTGGCGTCGCGCACCGTGCGCGGTTCGCTGCCGCTTTCGACCCAGGCGACCACATCCTGGATGTCCATGCCAAAACGGGTTTCGTTGGCGCCACCGTACAGTTCACCCAGAACACCGCTCCAGTACCAGCGCAGCAGCTTTTGTTTGACGCCATGTTGCGTGGTGCGGTCTGCCAAATGAGCGCAGATGGCCGACAACGGAATGAGTTGCGTGGCATAAGGCAGGCTTCGGTCGTCGAAGATTTTTTCCTCCGCCAGCAACTCGGCTGCCCGCTTGAAGCCTTTCTCCAAATCAGATTCCAGCGCCTTGAAGTCCGCCAGCGGCAGCTTCAGCACGTCGGCACGCTTGCAACTGACGGATGTGCCATGCGTTTTGTGTCGACGGTAGCTGGCCAACAGGGTCACTGCGGTGAGAAAGCTGGTGCCGTCCACCGCCGTGAGCACGTCGTGCTTGGCCGTCAGTCGCTCCTGCCGAGCTTCCCAGTCATCGCGCAGGTTGAATTCATCGGCCGCGAAGGTTGCCGTCATTAGCTCGAAGACGGTGAGCGTCACGCCACCGGTATTGACCTTCTCGAAGACTTGGCACACGGCTTCGCGCGGCGTGTCCTGGGTCAGTTCGATGGCGGGCACCTTGAATTGCTGGAAGCGCAGCCAGATTTCGTTACGAAACCGCTGCATGAACTGCATGGCTTGCGCTGCGAACTGATGGTGCGCGCTGAAACCGCTTTCCCAGGCCATGAAACCTTGGATGTCGAACAACAATGCCACGGGGAAGAGCCGCTGGCTGTACTGCAAATCAGATGTACTGACATCCAGATCGACCTTTCGGCCGAAATCCGACGTGACTTGCAGCGTCTCTGGCACCGAGAGAACGGCGTCTTCCCGGTCTGCCGATTCATCCAGACATTGGGTCATGTCAAGGAAATACAGTCGACGAATATTCGCGCCTTTCTCCGTGCGTGTCGGCACTGGCTGGCCGCTGCGCAGCGCCAGGTACATGGAGGTCAAGCGTTGCTGACCATCAAGTACGAGGGTTTTTGGAGCAGGCGCCGGCTGCAGGTTGACGCCGGCAAACAGGCGCGGTTTGAACGGCACACCGCCTGCTTCCAGAAACATGACCGCGCCAATCGGGTAGGAGAGCGAGAGGCTTGCGATCAACGACCGAATATGGTTGTCATCCCACACCCAACCGCGTTGGAAGTCAGGAAGCTGGATTTGCCCCGATGCAATGCCATCGAGGACATCTTTCAATGCGGGTTCGGCGGTGCGAAAGCTCATGCGGGTCCTTGTTATCAAATACTCTGCTCATCGGGCAGCACGACAAGAAATGCCACCACCTCAAAGTCGCCGCTGCCGGCGAACTCGCCTTTCATGGCGTGTGTGCCGCCGGGCGTGAACAGGCTGGCCACGGCCCGCTCCTCGTGCTTGCCGGCGACGGACGCCACCGCCGCAGCGAGCAGCTTCTGGGCGTGGCGCATGTCTTCGCCGCCTTTGCTTGCCTTGTCGAAGCGCGCACAGGCACTGTCATCGGGCCGTTCGCGCCCCAGCGCCAGGCGCTTGAGGCGATCCAGGATGCGCTTGGCCTGCGGGTACGGCAGCAACACGGTGCCGTCATCGCCGACATGCACCAGGTAGTGCGGCGCCAGCGGGTAGTCGGACGATGCGGCGGCTTTTACCGTCGGGCCGCAGGCTTGCAGGCAGAAGATGACGCCTGGGGGAATGTCGGCATCCAGCGTGGTGGTGACCGCATAAGCGCCCAGCGGCTGGGTGTCGAGCTTGCCGGGGTGGCTTTTGAGGTACTGCGCCAGGTCGATGCGAAAGTCGGTCAGGGTGAGGTCGGTGATCGCCACGCCGGTTGACAGGTCTTCCATGTCGATCACCGTGTCCTGCAACTTGAGCAGTTGCTTGCGCCGGTACTCCAGGTCGTTCATGGCGTTGCCGGACTGCTGCTCGATCAGGTTCTCTTCGCCGGTGGCCGAGACATCGAGCAGCACCATGCGGCCGCTGACGCGCTGTTCCAGGTTGATGTATTCCTCCAGCTCCATGTTGGGCCAGAAGTTCACCAACTGGATGCGCTGGTTGGGCGAGCCGATGCGATCGATACGCCCGAAGCGCTGGATGATGCGCACCGGGTTCCAGTGAATGTCGTAGTTGATCAGCCAGTCGCAGTCTTGCAGATTCTGCCCTTCGGAGATGCAATCGGTGGCGATCAGCAAGTCGATCTCGCCTTCACCCGCCATGTCTTGCGGGCGCTCCTTGGCGCGCGGCGCGAAGGCCGAAAGCACATCGCCCATGCTTTTGCGCAGGCCCGGCAACGTGACCTGGATGCCGGCGCTGCCGGTGACGACCGCCGCATGCATGCCCAGCGTATCCCTGGCCCAGGGGGCGAGCTGGGCGTAGAGGTAGTGCGCCGTGTCCGAGAAGGCGGTGAACACGATGATCTTGCGGTTGGCTTTGCCATCGTGGCTGTTGATGGGCTGGGCGCATTTGCGGGCAATCATGTCGCGCAAGGCTGCCAGCTTGGCATCGCGAGCGGCATCCACTTGGCGCGCTGCCGCCAGCAGGGTCGCCAGGCGGTTGCGGTCTTCCAGCAGGTCCTGCTTCCAGCGAATCAGATCCACATCGCCCAGCAGCACCTTGACCTTGCGCCCGACCAACAAGGTCTCGAATGCCGGGTCGTCGATATCGACGTCGGCAATGTCGATTTCCTCCAGCGCTTCGGCATGGGATTCGATGCGTGTCAGGGTGTTCTCTACATCCTTGAGTTGGCGCTGTACGGTCAGGGTGAAGGACGAAACGCAGCTTTCCATGCGTTTGAGCACGTTCACGCGCAGCAGGTGGATCAGGCTTTCCTCACGGTCCGCCTGGCGGAAGAAACTTTCGCCGCCACGCACCTGGGTGCTGTACTTGGCGTCGTAGGCGGCCTGCTTGTGGGGCAGCACATAGCGCAGCGGCGCGTAGCTGGCGAGCGTGAGTCGGCGGATTTCCTGATTGATGTCGCGGATGGCACGGAATTCGCCCGCAAGGTCCACGTCGGCCTTGATGTTGATGGGCGGCAGTCGGTCGGGGAAGCGGCCGGTCTCGCTGGTGCCGTAGTACTTCTCCACATGCCGCCTGGAGCGGGCAATGGTGAGATGATCCAACAGGGTGAAGTAGTCAAACCCCAGCATTTCAACCAACCGGGTGGGGGTCTTTTCAGCTTCGTCCAACGCCAGCCAGCGATTGAATTGCGCCTGCGCCTTGCGGGTCGTGGCCTCGATACTGGCGATGCCGTGCTCCATCAGGGCAGTGTCATCCCCCTCGGTGACAAAGGCGATCTGGTTGCGCAGGTCAGCCAGGCGATTGTTGACCGGCGTGGCCGAAAGCATGAGCACGCGGGTCTTGACGCCTTCGCGGATGATGCGTCGCATCAGGCGGTCGTAGCGCGATTCCTTGCCCTTGTGCGTGGCCTTGTTGCGGAAGTTGTGCGACTCGTCGATCACCACCAGGTCGTAGTTGCCCCAGTTCACATGTGACAGGTCGATGTCACCAGACACCCCGCCATCGCGCGACAGGTCGGTGTGGTTGAGCACGTCGTAGTTGAAGCGGTCTGCCGCCAGGACGTTGCGCTTGTCGTTGGCCTTGTAGAGCGTCCAGTTGTCGCGCAGGCGCTTGGGCGCCAACACCAGCACGCGGTCGTTGCGCAGTTCGTGATACTTGATGATGGCCAGGGCTTCGAAGGTTTTGCCCAGACCCACGCTGTCGGCGATGATGCAGCCGCCAAAGCGGTTCAGCTTGTCGATGGCACCCACCACACCGTCGCGCTGGAACTTGAAGAGCTTTTTCCACACCACGGTATTGCGGATGCCGGTGGCGGACTTGACGATGCGCTCCTCGTCCATCTCGTCACCGCTGTCCTGAAACAGGCGGTGCAGCATCAAGGTGTAGATGGTGAAGGGGTCACGGTGCTCGCCCAGGGCCTGCAGTGCTTCAAGAACGGATTCGCTCTCGTTGCTGTAGTCCTTGGAGTCGGTGGCAGCAGCACCCTGCAGGCCTGACCACTGTTGATCGAACCATTGGGCGAGTTGCGCAGCTTCATCGGCCGTTTCTGATGCCTGGATCAGGTTCAGCGGGTTGCCCGGCGTCAGGCCAAGGCCAGACGTACTGAAGGCGAACGAGCCCAGGACCACTTGTGCAGGGGCCCCGTCCGGACCGCGCATGACGGCGGCCCCCTGCGGCACCGATCCTGATGCTCGCCGAAGCGCCACTTTCTCATTGATCCATTTCGCGCACTGATTGGCCAGCCAACGTGCCTGCAGACGATTGCGTGAAGCGCGGTCGCCTGCCGAGCCCAGGAGCGCAAGTGCCTCGTTATCGGGAGGCACGATCAATTGGACTCGATCCAGAGCGGACAACGCCTCCCGGATTTCTGCAAAGGCGTAGAGAGAGAACGAAGGCGTTACACAGTCGAGTCGGTTGCCGTGCTTGAGGTGGGGCTGCATCAAGTCGATGACGCGCTGTGTTCCGGTGTTTTGGATCAGCTTCATGGTCGTTTCCGTTCAGTCAGCAATCGACGTTTCTGCACTCGGCGATGCATACCCCGGCGCCAGCACTGCATTGCGCACGCCGTAGATGGCGAGGTGGTCCTTCAACCAAAGCCGGTACTCAGGGCCGCGCAGGCTATGGTCGGGGGAGCAGTCCACACTCCATTTGCGCAGGATGTAGCCAGCGGTGGCGGCGCGCAGCTTCATGTGCAGCACGCCGCCTCGCATGCCGTAGTCCATTTCAGTGATTTCTGGCCGGGGCTGATCCGGGTGAGGAACCAGCTCCAGCTCGACGATCCGTGTCCATTGAATGTCCTGATCGCTCATCTCGTGGGGCGCCACGGGCTGCCCCTTGCGCACCACAGGACGCTTGATCCGGGTAATGACGAAATCCCGGAATTCCTGCGATTTGCGGTCGAAGGCACGGACGTGCCAGCGCAGGCCGTTGTCAATCAACGCGAACGGGACGATCTCCCGCACGGTGCGGCCACTGGAGATGGAGTGGTACTCGATCCCCATCGGGCATTCATAGTGGATGGCACGGGTCACGCTCGCCAGGATGTCCAGGTCAGGGTGGGTGAGCCGGGACGGGCTCTCGCTGGCCACCCAGGCCTTGATGTGCATCGGCTCACCGTCGCCAAACCCCTGTGTCAGCCACGACAACACTCGCTCGGGCGGGAAATCGAAGATCGGCTGGAAGCTCGGACCGAGGACGTAGAACTTGCCTTTGCCGTCGTAGTCGATGTTGCCGGGGGCGAGTTCCTTGTACAGCGCCAGGTCCCTGGACGCAGCAGCGGACTGGATAGCAAAGCGCGCAACCAGGTCCTGGCGGCGCATCTCCCCAATGAAGCGCAGGCGCAACTCCACGAACGCGAGCCGGTCACGCTGTGGCTGGGTTAGATCGGTAAGCTGTTGCTGGGACATCCTGGGTAGCTCGTTCGGGTTGACGAATGCTTATGCAGACTTCTGCCGGAAGTATATGGCCCGTGTAAAAAGACGTCTATAAATCAAATTCAGCTTGTTAGTATGCCGCATTATGATAACCATTTTTTGAGGCGCAAATGAGCGATTTGACGTGGACGAGTAGGCGATCAGCCCAGCGGAGCGCACCAGAAGCGGCGTGCAATAGCATGCATCCAGTAGGCCATTGCGGACGAAAACTGGCGCGAATAGATCCTTGAAAGGAAACAGGAGTACGGCCTATGGAACTGCGACACCTTCGCTGCTTTGTGGCTCTCGCAGAGGAGCTGCACTTCACACGGGCCGCCGAGCGCCTGCATATCGAACAGCCACCCCTGTCCCGTGCCATCAAAGAGCTTGAGGACGATCTGAGCGTGCTGCTCTTCGAACGCAACCGTCGAGGTACGGTACTGACCGAAGCGGGAGCAACGTTCCTGCAAGACGTGCGCAGGGTGTTCACCGTCCTCAAGCAGGCTCAGGAGAACGTCCAGGCGGTTGCCGCAGGCCTGAGTGGAAACCTTCGCATTGCCGTGTCCGACGGCGCCATCGATCCACGGCTGTCGGCTCTCCTGGCCCGTTGCCGCGAGGAAGAGCCGGAGATCGAGATTCGCCTGTCCGAAGTGCCGCTGGCCGAGCAGTTGCGTGGGTTGCGCTCGGGCGACTTCTCGATCGGGTTTGCGCACACGGCGGAGGTCGGCGATGACATCCTGACCGAGCCACTCTGGCACGACTCGCTGGTGGTTGCGGTGCCCGCCCGGCACCCCTTGCTTTCACATAAGACTGTTCCGCTGCACAAGCTCGCGAGCTACCCACTGGTCTTATGCGATCCACAGGTATACGAAGGCTACTACCGTGAACTGGCGCGGCTCCTGCGGCCGCTGGAGCGTCAGCCTGACGTCGCCGAGCATGTGTCTTCGCTGGACATGATGCTCACCCTGGTCGGTGCGGGCTACGGAGTCGGCTTCATCAGGGCAACCAGGGTCGCGGCGAGCCAGCGCCCCGATGTGGTGATCCGCCCCCTGGCCATGGATTCCGCAGTCATCACGACCTACTTGCTTCGGCCCGTCAGCGTGGATATGCCGGTGTCGGCGGAGCGGTTCATTGCGCGCCTGCGCGCGCACTCGGGCGATTGATCGGGCGGCAAGGGCTGCTACTGAAGTTCGCGGCTGTTTATGGCGAGCCTTGCGGTTCACTGCCAGAGTTGAGGTTCTTTTCAGTCGCCGCCATCAACTCACTGGCGCTGATCCCGAGCGCGGCAGCAATTTTCAGTATCAGGGGAAGCGTCGGCACATGCTCCCCGCGCTCGATCTTGCCCATGTGTGAACGCGATATTCCAGCCTGAAATGCAAAGTCGTCTTGAGCGACGCTTTGCGCGACGCGAGCGGCACGCACGGCCCGCCCGAAAGCTAATGCTGGTTCGGATTCATAGGTGGGTGTGCCAGGTGGACGACCTGGCTGAATAGTAAGCTTCTGCATCGACAGAAGCGTCAAACAATCATCTTAAATTAACCACGTTAAACATATAGACGTTAAAGTTCTCTCTTTACTATGATGCTGGTTTGCCCTTGACTTACTTCGTCGCTTCTGTGGGTTCTCCATGGACAACATCACCAGCCAGCCAGCCCACCTCAGGCTTGCGATAGCCACCGGCGTATCGTCATCTCAGCTTTCGGCGCTGCTCGCACTGCAACGTGCGCAAGAGCCAGAGGTCCGCATCGCGTTCTTCGAGGTTGCAGGTGACGAGTTGCTTGATGGACTCCGTGAAGGCCGCTACGACGTAGGGGTGTCGCTTCAAGGATCGAGCGATCCGGCCATCCAAACCCAACCCTTGTGGAATGAGCACATGGCCGTTGCGATGCCGCTGCGGTTTCCATTGCTGGATCAGGCATCGCTCACCATCGCCGATCTACAGGACTACCCGATTTTTCGCTGGAGGGCTGAGACGTGTTCTTCGCTGGATCATCGGCTGCTCTCGCGCCCGCCTGCCGACCCGCAAAAACCTCAGTACGTGACGTCGTTCGAGATGATGGCGCTATGGGTTTCTGCCGGCTACGGTGTCGGGCTATCCGCGCAATCGCGCATCAAGCACGCCCATGGATGGGGAGTTAGCATGCGCCCCCTGGACGACAGCCCCTACGAGATCGTGACGCACCTGCATAGGCCCCAGGGGCAAGCGAACTCGGTTTCCGAGCGACTCGAGCGAAGGGCGCTGCAGATCGCAAAATCGGTCGCTTCCTGATCGCCGTGGCTGTCGGTAGCCGCCAGCGGAAGGCGTTGGAAGCTCGCCTTTCGTCAAGAGGGTTGAGGTGGTATACTGATAGGCAATTTCTGGTCTGGGTAACCAGAAAAATCCTTTATTAATCAAAGGGTTGGCTGTCATAAGTGATTCCCTTCACCCGCTCCAATTCTGCTTCTCCCTCGTTGTCCAGTATTCTCCTCTCCAGCTATCTACACCCGCCCTCAGACTCCAAACATCTCTTCCGACAAGCCACTCATACTCCTCATACGCAATGGGTCGTCGTTTGCGTACTGAAATTCGTTGGCTACCCCTTCAAGATTGGACCTGATCATCCTGTATCACAGCGCCAGACTTGGAGAAATACCTTGCTGACTAACGGTCTTTACAATAGCTTTTTTATGCATAGGAAATATGCATAATGAGAACATTCAGGATTCAATACGACAGGGCCAAAAACCTCGCCAATCAGCAAAAGCATAAAGGCTTTAGTTTGGCTGATGCGGAGCAGGTGTTTTACGACGAGGCTGGCGTAACTATTCAGGACCATGACCACGAGGAAGAACGCTGGGTCACCATGGGACTGGATGCAAAGGGGCGTGTACTGGTTGTCGCCTATACGTATCGAGACCCGCATTTTGTGCGCGTCATCAGTGCCAGACTCGCAACCAAACATGAACGACGCCAGTACCAGGAGGTATGAACCATGAAAGACGAATACGATTTCAGTACTGGCAAACGCGGCGCGGTTGCCAGCAGCAAAGGCAAGACACGTATCACCATCATGCTCGACGATGTTGTGATTGAAGCTGCCCGCAAGCGCGCGGAAAGTGCGGGTACAGGCTATCAGACGTTGATCAATAACCTCCTCCGACAAGCATTGGTCTCTGAAGACGCGCACAACCTGGCCCCTGCTCCGAAAAAACGAGCCAGTACGTTGCAGGTGATAAACGATGGGATCAGCCAGTCCGATGTCGAAGCGTTGGAGCAACAACTCATCGCTGTCGCCGGAGAGTTAAATCGAGTTTTAGGCACGCCAAAGCCGAGCAAACCCAAGGCTAATGAATGCCTTTAAAAAGGTACGCACTTGCCTCACTAGCAATAGGCTGTAGTAGCGAGCCTGTCTCGCGATCTTTTAAAGATCAAAAGATCGCGAGACAAACTCGCTCCTGCAGATTGGATTTACAACACGCTCTCACGCAGTTGCGGAAAGACCTTTGACACTTTGTTCAGCAGGTAGTCGCCATATTCCCCGTTGAAGGCGTGCACGTTGGCCTGGTCCCAGCGTTGGGCGCTGTCGTCTTGCTGTTCAACCGCAGGCAAGCCTGCAATTGGCTGGACCCGCGCGCGGTAGTTGGGGTCGAAGAACAGCGGGAATGACAGGCGGTCCGAACCCGAGGTGTTGCGCGCCACGCGGTGCGGTGTCGAGCGGTACAGGCCGCCGGTCATGCGGTCGAGCATGTCGCCGATGTTGCACAGAAACGCGCCAGGGATCGGTGTCGCCTCGATCCAGCCTTCCGGGGTGCGCACTTGCAGGCCGCCTATGCTGTCCTGATGGAGGATGGTCAGCAGTCCGTAATCGGTGTGTTCGCCCACGCCCCACTGCACATCCAGCCCTTCTGGCACGGGTTGCGAGGGATAGTTGAACAAGCGGAACAGTATCAGCGGATCGGCAGTGTAGCGGTCGTGGAAATACTGCGCGTCCAGCCCCAGGCTCAGGGCGACGCCTTCGAGCAGCCGATGCCCAAGCTGAGTCACCACCTCTATGTAGGCCAGAATGGTCTCGCGAAAACCGACGACATCCGGGAACAGGTTCGCACCATGTACCGGGGTTTTGGCCACGACTTCGGGCGCCGTGTCGTCCAGCTCAGTACCCAAGTACAGGCCCTCTTTCCAGTCGGGGCGGTTTGAGGTCAGTTCGCCACCCAGCGGAAAGTAACCCCGCCAGGCACGTCCGCCGAGTTCCATGCGCCAGCGCAGTTTGGTGGCTTCGTCCAGTGCAAAAAACTCATGGCTCAAGGCTTCAAGGCGTTGCACCATTGCCGGGTCAATGCCATGCCCGACGACATAGAAAAACCCCTGTTCTCGGCAGGCGCGACTGATCTGCTCAGCAACTTCACTGCGCCCGCTTGCAGTGAACAATGGCGCTACATCAATGATGGGTAACTCTCGGATCGCAGTGCTCATGACCACTCAGTCCTCAAACGGCAGACGAAAAAGGTGTACGGATATCCGCCAAAAATTTCTGCGTGCGCGGATGTTCCGGGTTCTGGAAAAAGCTTTCGGCAGGCGCTCGCTCGAGCACCCGACCCTGATCCATAAATAAAACCCGGTCGGCCACTTCACGGGCAAAGCCCATCTCGTGGGTCACCACGACCATGGTCATGCCATCGCGGGCCAAGTCGCGCATCACCAGCAATACTTCCCCGACCATCTCCGGGTCGAGCGCACTAGTCGGTTCGTCAAACAGCATCAACGGTGGGCGCATCGCCAGCGCCCGGGCAATGGCCACGCGCTGCTGCTGACCACCGGACAAATTGATCGGAAAAGCACTCGCCTTGTGCGCAAGGCCTACACGGTCGAGTAACGCCATGGCTTCTTTTTCAGCGTCTGCCCGGCTCAGGCCGCGCAGACGAATCGGTGCCAGCGTGCAGTTTTCCAGCACGGTGAGGTGCGGGAACAGGTTGAACTGCTGAAACACAAAGCCGATGTGTGAGCGGAATTGGTTAAGGTCCAGGTCCTTGGCGTGGATGTCCTGACCATCAATCAGGATGCGCCCGGACTTGATCGGCTCCAGGCGATTGAGGGTGCGGATCAAGGTCGATTTGCCCGACCCCGACGGCCCGCAAATCACGACTACCTCGCCCTTGGCAATATGCTCATCGACATCCACCAGTGCCTGATAGGTGCCGTACCACTTGTTAACTTTTTCCAGGCGAATCATCAGGTCACCTTGCTGTTGTCAGTTAAGGAAACACGTTGCGTCTGACGACGCTCCAGCCAGAAGGCGAAACGTGACAGGCCAAAGCACAACACAAAATACGTAAGCCCCAGAATCAGGTAGACCTGAGCCGGCATGGTGAACACTTGGGTGTTGATCTGCGAGGCGATAAAGGAGATTTCCGTGAGGCCAATGATGTAGCCCAATGAGGTTTCTTTGATCGTCGAGACAAACTGGTTAACCAGCGACGGCAGCATGGTGCGCAGCGCCTGTGGCAGGACCACCCAGCGCATCGTGCGCCAATAGCCAAACCCCAGCGAGCGCGATGCCTCCACCTGCCCGCGATCCAGGCCCTGAACCCCGGCGCGAACGATCTCGGACAGGTACGCCGCGTCGAAGATCACCAGTGCAATCAACATGGTGGTGAATTGGTCGGTCTTGAAGCCGGTGAGGCTGGGCAGAAAAAAATACGCCCAGAAAATCACCATCAATAACGGGGTGCCGCGCACCACAAACACCAACGCCGTGACCGGCCAACGCAGCCAGCGCCACGGACTGAGCCGCGCCAGGCCGAACAGCACACCCAGCGGCATGGCCAAGACCAGCGCGGCAGACGCCAGGATCAAGGTCAGCGCCAGCCCGCCAAGCGGCCCGTTGGGGTATTGACCGACCAGGAAGTACACCCAGTACGAATCGATCAACTCTAATGTGGTCATCGTGATTTCGCCTGCACGTAGCGGTGTTGATACCACGCCGCAGCACCGGTAATCAGCAGCGACACGCTGAGATAGGCCGATGTGGCAAAGGCAAAGGATTCAAGGCTGCGGAATGTAGCGGTTTCAACCTGCCCGGCCTGATACATCAACTCGGCCACACCGACCACCGTGGCGATGCTGGTGTTTTTCCACAGATTGAGGGTTTGCGAGATCAGCGGCGCAACGGTCACCCGCAAGGCTTGCGGCAAGACCACCAGGCGCATGCTCGCAAGGTAACCAAAGCCCAGGGCACGCCCGGCTTCCAGTTGCACAGTGGGGATCGCACGGATACCGCTGCGAATGTCTTCGCTCATAAAGGCTGCGGTGTACAACGTCAGCGCGACGATGGCGCTAATGGCCTCTATGTTGCCGGCGTAGAGCCACTCGCGAAAGGACTCGGGCAAAAACTCGGGCGCCGCGAAATACCAGAACAGCATGTGCGCCAGCAGCGGAATATTGCGGATGGACTCGACGTAGGCAAAACCCAGCCATTGCAGCGGCCGCACAGGTGACAGGCGCAGCAAGGCAATGAACAGGGCCAACGGAAGTGCGCACACTAACGTGACACAGGCGAGCTTGATGGACAGCATCAAGCCACTGAGCAGCATGTCGTGGTATTGACCGCTCAGGAGTAACGAATAATCAAAATCCAGCATCTCGCGCAAAACTCTTGGAGACCGGCCGGCCATTCATTGGCGTTGCCTGGGGTTACCAGACCAGCAATGTCATGACTGGCCCGCCTAATGGCAGCGGTTACTCAACCTGATCGGAGTCGATCTTGAAATGGCGCTCGGCCTGGTTCGATTTGGTGCCCGGGCCGTACCATTTCAGGTACAGCTTCTCGGCTTCGCCCGAGCTTTCAAGACGCGCGAGAGTCTTGTCGACGGCCACTTTCAAGTCGCCGCTGTCTTTGGGCAATGCCAGCGCCAGCGCTTCGGTGCTGAGATTTTCAGGGAGGATTGCGTAGCCTTTGGCGCCTGCACCGATCTTCGCAAAATCGTTGGTCAGAGCAGACTCATCATCGACAAACGCCTTGCCTTTACCTTGCTGCAACGCCAGTAGTGCCTGTTGCGAAGTGTCGAAGGTCACGACTTTAGCGGTCGGCAGCGCCTTGAGGATGTTGGGTTCCTGAGTACCACCTTTGACGGTGAGGATTTTTTCCCCGGCCAGTTGATCAAGCGCCGTCACGCCGCTGGATTTCTTCACCATGGCTTTTTGCCCGGTGATCAACACTGAATACGAGAAATCGACCAGCGCCTCACGTTCTTTGTTGTGGGTCAGCGAAGCGGCCAGCAGATCGACGCGGCCCTGCTGCAACTCTGGAATCCGCGCGGCCACGGCGATCTGTTTGTAGACCGGCTTGACGCCCAGGTCCTTGGCAATTTCATTGCCCAGATCAATCTCATAACCAATGATCTGGCGGGTCTTGGGGTCAACGAAACTGTTGGGCTCATCAGTACCCAAGGTACCGATCACAATCTCGCCCTTGCTTTTGATGGCGGCGACATCGGCAAAAACGCCAGCGCTCACGAGAGACAAAGCAACTGCAACGGCCGAACTCAGAAGGCTAATTCTCATCTCAGGATCTCAGAAGAAAAACTCAAGAACGTGACCCCGCCACTGATCAGCAGTGCAGGCCATTAGCCTTGAAGTCTAACAACCCGAACCATTGGCAATAAAAGAACTATTTAATATATCTATATCGCATTAATGATTATCAGACAGGCTCACAGCCCTTGCAAAAACCCGTAGGAGCGAGCTTGCCTCGCGAACTTTTGATCTTTAGCCAGACGTAGCCTCGCAAAGCTCGTCAACTGCTACGGGTTTAATGGTTGATAAACCTTTAATTCCCCTTCATCGCCGCCGTCAGCTTGTCGACGTTGTAGCGGAACATTTGCGCATACGTCGGCGCCGGGCCATCGGCAGGTGACAGCGATTCAACGTAAAGCTCGCCACCCGGTTGCGCGCCGCTGGCATCAGCGATCTGCTTGACCAGCCGCGGGTCGCTGGAGTTTTCGAAGAAGTAGGTGCTGACGTGTTCGTGCTTGATCTGTTTGATCAGCTTGGCCACGTCCGAAGCCGACGCTTCAGTCTCGGTCGAGAAGCCCAGCGGCGACAGGAAGGTCACGCCGTAAGCATCGCCGAAGTAACCAAACGCATCGTGCGAAGTCAGGACCTTGCGTTTGTCACTGGGGATTGCCTGGACCTGCGCGCGGGCATAAGCATCCAGTTGCTCCAACTGCTGGATGTACTGCTCGCCCTTGGCCTGATAATCGCTGGCATTGGCCGGGTCAGCCTTTTGCAAGGCGCTGATGATATTGCGCACATACACCACACCGTTCGCCGCACTGTTCCAGGCGTGCGGATCGGTGATGCGCTTGCCGTCTTCTTCCATGCTGCGGGTCTTGATGCCATTGGACAGCACCACCGGCTGGCCCTGGTAACCCGACGCCTTGATCAAACGGTCAAGCCAGCCTTCCAGGTGCAAACCGCTGACAAACACCAGATCGGCACGCTTCAAGGCCTGTGCGTCATTAGGCGTTGGCTCGTAGGCATGCGGGTCGCCGTTAGGGCCGATCAGCGAGGTCACGTGCACATGGTCACCGCCCACGTTCTGCACCATGTCAGCGATCACGGTGAATGAAGCCACCGCTTCGATGGGTTTTGCCTGGGCAAGACCGGCCATACTCGACAATGCAAAAACAGCAGCCAGCAGCATTTTTGGCTTCATGCGAATCCCCTTTGGGTGAGTGTCGGAAATCAGTGGGTGAGATGCGTTTTCGGGAGCAAGCGACGGACAATTCCACTGCGACCAAACAGCAGCGAAATCACGTAGAAAGCACTGGCGGTCAGCACAATCGCCGGGCCGGAGGCGACGCCGGCATGAAACGAAACAATCAGACCAATAAAGCCCGAGAGCGTGGCGACCACGGTCGAAATGATCATCAGCGCGCTCAATGACGTTGCCCAGAACCGCGACACGGTGGCCGGGATGATCATCATGCCCACCGCCATCAGCGTGCCCAACGCTTGAAAACCGGCCACCAGATTGAGCACCACCAGCAGCAAAAACAGCACGTGATACAGCGAGCCTTTACCGCCCACGGCGCGCAGGAAGCCGGGGTCGAAACATTCCAGTATCAGCGGTCGATAAATCAGGGCGAGTACGATCAAGGTGAATGAGGCGATGCCGCCGACCATGAAAATGGCCTGGCTGTCGATGGCCAAAATGGTGCCGAACAATACGTGCAGCAGGTCCACGCTGGAGCCATGCAACGAGACAATCAACACCCCGGCAGCCAGCGACGTGAGGTAAAAACTCGCGAAACTGGCGTCTTCGCGCAAGGTCGTAAAGCGGCTGACCAACCCGGCCAGCAACGCCACCAACAGCCCGGCGATCAACCCGCCAAAGCCCATGGCGGGCAATGACAAACCGGCGAACAAAAAGCCGACGGCCGCACCGGGCAATACCGCGTGGCTCATCGCATCGCCGACCAGGCTCATGCGCCGCAACATCAGCAACACCCCCACCGGGCCGGAGCCGATACCCAGCGCCAGGCAAGCCACCAAGGCGCGGCGCATAAAGCCAAACTCAACAAACGGCTGCACCACCATCTGATACAGCATCATGACAGCTGCTCCTCGTTCATATCGCAGGGCGTGGCATCGTCACTCCAGTACTCGGCCATGTTGCGCGCGCGGCGCAAATTGTCGGCGTGCAACACGGTCGCGGTGTCGCCCCAGGCAATCGCCTCACGTGCCATCAGCAGCGTATTGGGGAAATGTTTGCGCACCTGTTCGATGTCATGCAGCACCGCGATCACGGTGCGGCCCTGACCGTGCCAGTCGCGGATCAGTTTGAGCAGGTCTTGAGTGGTGCGTGCATCAATGGCGGTAAAGGGTTCGTCCAGCAAAATCACCGAGGCGTTCTGCATCAACAAGCGTGCAAACAGCACTCGCTGAAACTGCCCGGACGACAGCGAGCCGACACTGCGATCTTCAAACCCTTCAAGCCCGACGGCAATCAACGCCTCTTGGGCCTGCCGGGCTTGCTCTCGGCTGACGCCACGAAAGGCCCCGATACTGCGCCATGCGCCCATCAGCACCGTATCGACAACATTCAGGGGGAAACTGCGATCAATCTCGGCCGCTTGCGGTAAATAGCCGAGATTGCGCAGTGCCAGATTGCCACGATCTACCCGCCCGGCTGCGGGCTTTAGCGTGCCGGCAATGGTTTTGATCAGCGTCGACTTGCCGGCACCGTTAGGGCCAACAATCGCTGTCAGGCTGCCTGCGTCGAAGCAACCGCTGATGTGATGCACCGCCGGTCGGCGCTCATAGGTGACGGTCAGGTCATCCAGGCTAATGCTCGCCGCGCTCATGGAATCGCCACCGCCCAGGCGATGCCCAGCCACAGCACCACCAACACACACAACGAGGTTAACAGTCGCTTACCCGCAGACTGGGCCAGCGCAGAACTGACAATGCCTGCAACAAGGGGGGATCGGGGAGTCTTCACGCGGGTCGCTCGAAATATAATGTAATGATATTACATCCCGATAAAGCGATATGGATAGTGAAACTATGCTGCCGAGCAGCGAATGGCTCAGGTGCTCTGTTTTTTTTTAAAGATTAAAAGATCGCGAGGCGAGCTCGCTCCTACGGTGTGACGGGTGAGTTATCGGCTGCTTTTTTTCACGCTGTACATGGCCGTGTCGGCCTGGTGCAGCAGTTGCCGGGCATCGTCGCCGTGTTCGGGGTAAACGGCGATGCCGATGCTGGGGAGGGTGTTAAGTGTCTGCCCTTCGATCAAGAGGGGCTGGCTCAACGCAGTGCGGATGTTCTCGGCGACGATCAACCCGTCTTCTGGCCGTTTAAGGTTTTCGAGCACCACTACAAACTCGTCGCCACTCATTCTGGCCACGGTGTCGCTTTCGCGCACACAGGCTTTTAAGCGCAGCGCCACGTGTTGCAGCAACACATCGCCAACGCCATGCCCATAGCTGTCATTGATACGTTTGAAGTCATCCAGGTCGACGTACAACACTCCCAGATACTGCTGCTCGCGTTTGGCCCGGGCCAGCGCGCTGTTTAGACGTTCGTACAGAAACTCGCGATTGGGCAAGCCGGTCAGTGCGTCGTGCTGCGCCAGGAACTGCAGGTGAGCGTGAAGCTTTTTGCGTTCAATGGCCGCCGCAATCTGGGCGGATACGAACTGCAGTAGATCTTTGTGTGCCTCGGTATAGGGTTCACTGCCCAGTGAGCTCTTGACCAGCACCGCACCGATAATGCCGTTTTGCGTCACCAACGGGGCGCCCAGCCATGACGCTGAACCCTGCTCGCTGTGCAGCAGCATCTGCTCACTGCGGATGACGTCCTGGCTCAGCCGCGTCACCTCGGCCAGCGGCCACTCGCCGTGCTGTGCAACCCGATAAGGAAAACTCAACGAAGCCCCGGATTGATCACACAGCGCGACCGAAAAATTCAGTGCCGGCAGCCACTGGCCGATCAGTTCGTGCACGCGTTTGAACAGTTCCAGCAGATCCCCTGCCCCATGGGCCGCTTCTGAAATGGCAAACAACGCCAGTTGCCGGGACTCGGCCAGTTTGCGCTCGGTAATGTCGCGGGCCACCGCAATGTGCAGCCGGTAGTCTTCTGACCAGCGTGCAGACCATAAAACATGGATGACACCGCCGTCTTTACGCAGATAACGGTTCTCGAAACTAGGCAGGGGATCGCCCTCCCTGACGTCATTGGCAGCCTGCACGGTGCGCTCACGGTCAGCCGGGTGAACCAGATCGATAATGCAACGGCCGATCAGTTCCTCCTGCTCATAGCCAAAAATACGCAGGCAGGCCGCGCTGACATAAACAATATGGTACTTGCGGTCCACGACGCAGACCGCATCCAGCAACTGATCGATAAAACTCGCTTGAGACAGGTACCTTTTGATGTCCATAAAGCCCTCGATGCCTCGAGATTAAACGTGAACATCCATCCCTATCCCTGTGTTGCCCCATGACTGCACTCCCGGCAGATCACTTTACTTATTGCTGCCCACCAGCCCTGGCAAGGCATGCGCCAGTGCGCTGATGGCAAAACCGATAAACATCACGCCACACAAGCGTGTAATCAGCAATTGATGACGTTGATACAGCGCACGCACATGGCCAGCACCGACGATGCCAATCAAGATCACATACGCCAGTGCGCCGCCGACAAAGCTCAGGGCGATGAGCCAGGGCAGCATGCTCCAGGTGAGCAGTTCAGCACGCCCGGAAAGCAGCGCGGTGAAGGTCGCCACGGCCACCGGGTAGGCTTTGGGGTTGGTCAGACCGAAGAAAATACCGTGGGCAAATGGCTTACGGGCCGGGCCTTCCTCGGCCACGCTGCTGCGCTTGGCACGCACGGCGCGCAGGCCCAGCCAGAACAGATAAAGGCCGCTGATCAGGCCCAATACGTTGAATGCAGTGCTGCCAAATTCCCGCGCGCCGACAATCGCAATCAACGCCGTGCTGCACCAAATCACATCACCCAGCAAATGTCCGCACAGGAACCCGGCGCCCGCACGGCGCCCACGGGCAGCGCCAATGCCGAAAACAGCCAAAACACCCGGCCCCGGAGTGATGCCATAGATAAAGCCCGACGCCAGTACTGCCAGCCACAATGAAGAAGTCATGCACAACGCTCCAAAAAATTCAGACTTCACACTGTCCATTCGCCCGTGAAGTCGTTCGATTTTGCACGTTCTGCAACGTTATGTAACCGCGTGTTAAACAAAATGCCCTTCTTTCTTCAAACAGCCCTGGCATTCAAGCCATACGCCTTAACGGCGGCGCCCCAAAAGGTTGACCACCACTCGGTCAACCCAGCCCCAGATACGCTGCTTGACCCGTCCCCACAATGGCCGGGACTGCCAGGCTTGCAAGGTGATCGGCAAGCTCTGCGCAAAGTCGTTCATAAAGCTGGCCGCCACCGCGTTGGTCAGCATCGGGTCGATGGCTTCCAGGTTGGCCTCAAGGTTAAAACGTAGATTCCAGTGGTCAAAGTTACACGAGCCAATGCTCACCCAGTCGTCGACCAGAACCATTTTCAGGTGCAAAAAGCACGGCTGATATTCAAATATCTGCACCCCGGACTTGAGCAACCGCGGGTAGTAACGATGCCCCGCGTAACGCACTGACGGGTGATCGGTGCGGGGGCCGGTCAATAGCAACCGCACATCGACCCCGCGATTAGCCGCGCGGCGCAGTGAACGTCGCACGCTCCATGTGGGTAGAAAGTAAGGCGTGGCCAGCCAGATGCTGTGCTGGGCGCTGTTAATGGCCCGCACCAGCGATTGCAGAATGTCGCGGTGCTGATGGGCATCGGCATAGGCCACACGGCCCAGGCCCTCGCCCTGTTGAGGCGCCTTGGGCAATCGCGCGAGGCCAAAGTGGGTGGCAGGCTTCCAGGCTTTGCGGCTGATGTTGGCGCGCCATTGGCGCTCAAACAGCATCTGCCAATCCTGAACCAACGGCCCCTCAATTTGCACCATCACCTCGTGCCAGTCGCACACGTTTTGTGCGGGCTGCCAGAATTCATCGGTAATGCCCGTCCCGCCCACCACCGCCAATTGCAGGTCCACCAGCAACAGCTTGCGGTGGTCGCGGTACAGATTATTCAACCCCCGGCGCCAGCTCAGCGGGTTGTAAAAGCGAAGCTCCACGCCGGCTGCCAGCAGCCTGAGGCGCAAGGCTTCGGTAAACGCCAGGCTGCCATAGGCATCGAACAGACAGCGCACCCGCACCTCACGCAACGCGGCGCGTTCCAGCGCCTGGACCATGACTTCAGCGCACTGCCCGGCCTCGACCAGATAAAACTCCAGATCAATGTGATCCTGCGCCTGCTCGATAGCCGCCAGCATCTGCGGGAAAAACTGCGGGCCATCGATCAGTAACTTGAATTTGTTGGCGCCGTGCCAAGGGAACACCGCGCCAGCCATCTTAGCGAGCCGTGAAAATCAGCACCGCGTTCACCGGTACTGAAAAGCTGATAGCCGACAAGCCGGCGGATTTACGCAAGGTTTCGAGTTCTGGCTGCAAACCAAAATCTTCGGCCTGAAGCATCAACGGTTCGAGGGTTACGACCTGGAAGCGCTGCTCATCCAGCCGTGTCGCCAGCAACTCGGCCTCATAGGTGTGCTGCTTGCCACGCAGGCTCACCGTAACCGGCAAGCGCAATTCTACTTGAGCACCCGGCGCCAGCTCGTTGATGGGCTGCAGATTGATTTGCGCGGTGATTTGCGCTTCGGGGAAATGCTTGAAATCGAACAACTGGTCGCGCATGCGCTCATCGCGCAAAGGCACCGCGCTGTTGACCGAATCCATTTCAATCCGCAATTGCGCATGGCCCTTGCGGTCGACTTTGCCGTGCAAGACCAGAAAGCGGTGCTTGTTCGCGACATTGGCATTTTGCGTGGTGATAAATGAAAGCCGTGATGACTCACCGTCCAGGTACCAACTGGCCTGAGCCGACAGGCTCACCCCGAGGGTTAATAGCAACGTACCAGCGGCGGATAAAAACGTCTTGAACATAAAAACTCATCGGCAGGTAAACGGCCTCTAGTGTGAGTGCTTTAGCGCCGTCCGGGCATATTTTTTTACTCCGCTTTAGAGCACTCGTCCATCGCGCCAGTTCCTTGGCCGGTGGCTGTCATACAAGCATCACTCAATTGTCATGGTCATGACACTGGCGCTCCCTAGCCTGAGATTGCACACCTCAGTCGACAAGGCAGGCTTGATGCCTGCACGGAGATTCGCAATGGCCCAGATCGCCCGTATCCGCGACACCGCTCAAGAACGCCGACTGCAGGCTGAACGCTTGCTTGGCCCAGAGGCCTTGCGTGAGGCGCAAGCCTTGCGCTTCCGGGTTTTCAGTGGCGAGCTGAACGCCAAACTGAAAAGCGCCGACTGCGGCCTGGACATCGACGACTACGATGCACATTGCGAACACATCGGGGTTCGCGATCTCAACACCGGCCTGCTGGTGGCAACCACTCGCTTGCTGGACCACAGCGCAGCGCGAAACATCGGGCACTTTTACAGCGAAGAAGAATTCAGCCTTCACGGCCTGGCGCACCTGCAAGGCCCGATTCTTGAAATCGGCCGCACCTGTGTCGATCCGGCCTACCGCAATGGCGGCACCATCGCGGTGCTGTGGGGCGAGTTGGCTGAAGTCCTTAACCAGGGCGATTACCACTACCTGATGGGTTGCGCGAGCATCCCGATGCAAGACGGTGGCATTCAGGCCCAGGCGATCATGCAGCGTCTGCGCGAGCGGTACCTGTGCACTGAGCATTTGCGCGCCGAACCAAAAAACCCGCTGCCCGCGCTGGACGTTCCGGCGAACGTCATCACCGAAATGCCCCCTTTGCTCAAGGCCTACATGCGCCTGGGCGCGAAGATTTGTGGTGAACCGTGCTGGGACGAAGACTTCCAGGTCGCTGACGTCTTTATCCTGCTCAAGCGCGACGAACTGTGCCCGCGCTATGCACGCCACTTCAAGGCAGCCATGTAATGAACCGTCTGCACCTGTATGGGCGAGTGGTTCGAGTGTTGGCGGTGGTCAGCCTGGGGCTGGGCATGGCGAGCGTTTTCGCCTTGCTGCAACGGTTACACCTCAACAGCGCCATGGACCGGCGCCAACGCTGGACACAGTTCTTCATGAAGCGGCTGAGCAATGCCCTTCCGTTTCACGTCACGGTAGTTGGCGAGCGACCCGCCACGCCGATGTTGTGGGTCAGTAATCATGTGTCGTGGACCGACATTGCCTTGCTCGGGCAACTGACGCCGCTGTCTTTTCTGTCCAAAGCCGAAGTGCGCAGTTGGCCTGTGGCAGGTTGGCTGGCGGACCAGGCCGGCAGCCTGTTTATCCGCAGAGGCGCGGGTGACAGCCAGACCATTCGCGAGCAAATGAGTCGTCATTTGCAGCAACAGCATCCGTTATTGATGTTCCCGGAAGGCACGACCACCGACGGGCGTTCAGTGCGTACCTTCCATGGCCGTTTGTTGTCTGCGGCGATAGACAGTGACGTGGCGTTGCAACCGGTGGCGATTCGTTATTTACGCAATGGCGAGAGCGACCCGATCGCACCGTTTATTGGCGATGACGACTTGCTCTCGCATTTACTGCGTTTGTTTGCTCACGAACAGGCACAGGTTGAGATACACCTGCTGGAGCCGATTGCGTGTGAGCAGCAAGAACGCGCGATGCTGGCGTTCAAGGCACAGGAAGCGATTCGCCAAGTGGTCAGCGGAGCACCGCAAGCCCGTCCGCAGACTGAGTGCGAGCCGGTCACCGCGGCTTAAATCCTCCTACAGGTTTTATGGCGTCTGGCTGAGCTTTTCGCGGGCGGCAAACGTCTGCAATTGCGGGTAGAAGGCGCTGAAGTCTTCGCTCAGCGGTTCGTACAGGGCGCGCAGGTCGCGCATGGCACCGCTCAGCTCTTGTGGGTGCGAAAGGCGGCGGGCGATGCCATTGAACACTTGTTCCAGCACGCCAAAGTCTCGATAAGACCCCAACCAGTCGTGCGCAGCCATGTGCGGGGCGATACTGGCCAGACGCTTGGGCAACTGGGGTTGCGCAACCAGCAGCGCATAGAACGTTGAGGTGAAGCGCTCCAGCGGCCCTTCGGCGTATTGCGCCCAATCACGCGCCAGGCAATGGTCGAAGAAAACGTCCAGTACAATGCCCGCATAGCGCCGCCGGGTCTGGGTGAAACGCGACAACGACTGATCAACCAACGGGTGCGCGTCGGTGAAGACGTCGATGCTGCGGTGCAACTGGATCGCCGACTCTATCGCCGGGCTATATTGGCCCTGCAGGCGTCCTTTCACGAAGTCGCCATAGAGACTGCCGAGCAATTCTTCAGGCTGCTGGCCGCCAAGGTGCAGATGTGCGAGATAATTCATGCCGCGCAGTTTAGCACCGCGCTATTACGCACGACCAAAACATATCGTTATAACTCGATATACCGATTTGAGCTGACGTCAGATCAAATGCATATTTGTATATCGCGATATTACGATTTAAAGTTCGCCTCATCGCGATATAACGCTACACCTCATGAGCACTGCCACTATGCCGATCGACCTCGACGAAATAATAAAAGCGCTGGCACACCCAGTACGCCGAGAAATCATTCGCCTGCTTAAAGATCCGCAGGTCGAGTTCCCTGACCAGCATCACAGCACTGAACACGGTGTGTGCGCAGGCCAGTTCGACCAACGCTTCGGGTTGTCGCAATCCACGGTTTCCGCCCACCTCGCCACTTTGCAGCGTGCTGGCTTGATCAGCAGCCAAAAAGTCGGCCAGTGGCACTTTTTTAAACGCAATGAGGAAACCATTCAGGCCTTCCTCGCAACACTGAGCCAAGAGCTTTAACAAGGAACTCCATGCCTCTCTCGCTACTTATCCTGGCGCTTAGCGCCTTCGCCATCGGGACCACCGAGTTCGTGATCATGGGCCTGCTGCCCGATGTCGCAGCCGACCTGGGGGTTTCCATTCCGGGCGCTGGCTGGCTGGTAACGGGCTATGCCCTGGGCGTGGCCATTGGTGCGCCGTTCATGGCGCTGGCCACTGCCAAGTTGCCGCGCAAGGCCGCGCTGGTGGCGTTGATGGGCATCTTTATTGTCGGCAACCTGCTCTGTGCCCTGGCCAGTGATTACGAGGTGCTGATGCTGGCCCGTGTGATTACCGCTCTGTGCCATGGCGCGTTCTTCGGTATCGGCTCGGTGGTGGCTGCCGGCCTGGTGCCTGCCAACAAGCGCGCTTCTGCGGTCGCACTGATGTTTACCGGCCTGACCCTGGCAAACGTCTTGGGTGTACCGCTGGGCACCGCCTTGGGCCAGGTTGCAGGATGGCGCTCGACATTTTTTGCCGTGACGGTCATTGGTGTGGTGGCGTTGATCGGCCTGATCCGCTTTTTGCCCACCAAGCGTGACGAAGAAAAACTCGACATGCGCGCCGAACTGGCCGCCCTCAAAGGCGCCGGGATTTGGCTGTCGTTGAGTATGACGGCCTTGTTTTCGGCCTCCATGTTCACCCTCTTCACCTACGTCGCGCCGCTGCTCGGTGACGTGACGGGCGTATCGCCAACCGGCGTGACCTGGACCCTGCTGCTGATCGGCCTGGGCCTGACTGTCGGCAACATTATTGGCGGCAAGCTGGCGGACAAGCGCTTGGGCGCGACGTTGATCGGCGTGTTTATCGCAATGGCCGTGGTCTCGACTGTATTGACCTGGACCAGCGTGGCCCTGATTCCAACCGAGATCACCCTGTTCTTGTGGGCCACCGCTTCATTTGCCGCGGTGCCCGCCTTGCAAGTCAACGTGGTGACATTCGGCAAAGCCGCTCCCAACCTGGTGTCGACCCTGAATATTGGCGCCTTTAACGTCGGCAACGCCCTGGGCGCCTGGGTAGGCGGCAGCGTGATTGCCCACGGTTTCGGCCTCACCAGCGTACCGCTGGCCGCCGCAGCGCTGGCGATACTGGCGCTGCTGGTCACCCTGATTACTTTTCGCCAGAACGGCAACCCCGAACTGGCCTCTGCCACACACTGATCCTTGAGAGGGCTGCATTAATGACCACGATTTTTGATCCGATCAAGCTGGGCGACCTTGAGCTGCCTAACCGCATCATCATGGCGCCGCTGACCCGCTGCCGTGCCGAAGAAGGCCGTGTGCCAGGCGCTCTGATCGCGGAGTACTACGTACAGCGCGCTTCAGCAGGCTTGATCCTCAGCGAAGCCACTTCGGTTACCCCGCTGGGCGTTGGCTACCCGGACACCCCTGGCATCTGGTCCGACGAACAGGTTCGCGGCTGGACCAACGTCACCAAAGCCATCCATGCCGCCGGTGGGCGGATTTTCCTGCAACTGTGGCACGTAGGGCGGATTTCCCACTCGCTGTACCTGAACGGTGAACTGCCTGTCGCTCCTAGCGCCATCGCCGCCAAAGGCCATGTCAGCCTGGTTCGCCCAAAGGCAGACTTTGAAGTGCCACGCGCTCTGGAAACGGCTGAGATCGCCGACATCGTTGAGGCTTACCGTACCGGTGCCGAAAACGCCAAAGCCGCAGGTTTTGACGGCGTTGAGATCCATGGCGCCAATGGTTACCTGCTCGATCAATTCCTGCAAAGCAGCACCAACCAGCGCACCGACCAATACGGTGGTTCGTTGGAAAACCGTGCCCGCCTGATGCTGGAAGTCACCGATGCGGTAGTCGAAGTCTGGGGCGCTGGCCGCGTTGGCATGCACTTGTCGCCTCGCGCAGACCTGCACGACATGGGCGATGAAAACCGGGCTGAAACCTTCGGGTATGTGGCTAAAGAACTGGGCAAGCGCGGTATCGCGTTTATCTGCGCCCGTGAACACGACGCAGAAGACAGCCTGGGCCCACAGCTCAAAGCAGCGTTTGGCGGCCCTTACATCGTCAACGAAGGTTTCACTAAAGACAGCGCCAATGCGTGGATCACTGCCGGCAAGGCCGACGCTGTTGCGTTTGGCGTGCCTTTTATCGCCAACCCTGACCTGCCAGCCCGCTTGAAGGCCGATGCACCGCTCAATGAGCCACATCCGGAGACCTTCTACTCCAAAGGCCCTGTCGGCTTCATTGACTACCCGACGCTGTAAGCCCGCGCTTAAACACCGGCCTGCTTGTGGCCGGTCTTTAAACACATAAAAAAACGCCCAAGGCCATTCAAGCCTTGGGCGTTTTGTTTTAAATGCAGGTAAAGGCTTAAACGCTTAAGCGGCGCGCCAGAGCACTTTTTAACGGGCAAAAAAAAGGGGCGGTTTGACCCGCCCACATTTTTTCCCTAATCCCTTTTGTTCCTTCTCATCATCCTGATGAATTGCATCCTTCAATGTCCTTAACGTTCTTCCTTGAACGCCGTGTCTATCCGTCGACACAGTTAAGATACTAGAGGCTTCTAAAATTGCTGCAAGCGCACCAGTTATAGATTTTTATTACAAAGCAGAGCCTTTAAAAAACACAAAACCTATTATTTTCAATGGTTTATAAAACTTACCAAGTAAGAAAAAGTCATTTATTCCTACGTCTTTCGCCGTTGGCTTACAGAAAACGTAAGTAAAGGCTTACATCCGATCGCAGATAAAGCTCAACTTCGTACGTGTCATACCATTTCCAACCCACACATTTTTAAGAACAGGCCTGAATTGACTTGGCGCAAAAAATGTCAGCCCATAAAAAAACCCCGAAAGCTCGGGGTTTTGGTCAGCACACTTCGTTTACTGAAACAGTGATTCGCTCGACAAACCATTGCGTTCAAGAATCTCACGCAGACGCTTGAGACCTTCAACCTGGATTTGTCGTACACGTTCACGGGTCAAGCCAATTTCCAGCCCGACATCTTCAAGGGTGCTGCTTTCATGCCCACGCAAGCCGAAGCGGCGAATTACCACCTCGCGCTGTTTATCGGTGAGTTCGGACAGCCACTCATCAATACTCTGCGACAAATCATCGTCCTGCAGCAGCTCACAAGGGTCTGTAGGGCGATCGTCGGTGAGGGTATCAAGCAGTGTTTTGTCGGAGTCCGGGCCTAAAGAAACGTCTACCGAGGACACACGTTCGTTAAGCCCAAGCATACGCTTGACCTCCGAGACGGGTTTTTCGAGCAGATTGGCGATTTCTTCAGGGGAGGGTTCGTGATCGAGCTTTTGCGTCAGTTCGCGCGCAGCTCGCAGGTAGACATTGAGCTCTTTTACAACGTGGATCGGTAAACGGATGGTACGGGTCTGGTTCATGATTGCCCGTTCAATCGTCTGGCGGATCCACCAGGTGGCGTAGGTCGAGAAGCGGAACCCGCGTTCCGGGTCAAATTTCTCGACTGCCCGAATCAGGCCCAGGTTGCCCTCTTCGATCAGGTCTAGCAGCGAAAGCCCACGATTGACGTAGCGTCGGGCGATTTTCACCACCAGCCGCAAGTTACTTTCAATCATGCGTTTGCGCCCAGCTGGATCGCCACTTTGCGATAAACGCGCAAAATGGACTTCTTCTGCTGGTGAGAGCAACGGGGAGAAGCCAATTTCATTGAGATACAGCTGAGTCGCATCGAGCGCCCGGGTGTAATCAATGTACTTGTGCTGCTTTGAGGCAGCTGCTTTTTTCGACTTGGTGCGAGCTGTAGGGGTTGAGTCGTTTTCTTCTGACATCAAGTCACTATCGATGCTGGCGTCCATAAGGAGCACCTCATCGTCGATGTCAAACCCCGGCGCTTCTTTGCTGAGAGCCATTTTTCTAGTCCTTTGGTGAGTTCGACCTCAAGCTCAAGCATCGCCTTTATCCTTGGCAACGCTGGAGCCTGTTCCTTTCATCTACATCAGGAACAGGCTGGTAACTGATCAACGGCGTGGAAGGAATTGCAATGGATCTACAGGTTTACCCTGGCGGCGAATTTCAAAGTGAAGTTTCACCCGGTCTGTACCAGTTGACCCCATTTCGGCAATTTTCTGCCCGACCTTGACCTGCTGCCCCTCCCGTACCAAAAGCCTGCGGTTGTGGCCGTAGGCACTAACATAGGTGTCACTGTGTTTGATGATGACTAATTCGCCGTAGCCCCTCAATCCACTGCCAGCGTATACAACTGAGCCATCAGACGCAGCTAAAACAGGCTGTCCCAAATCTCCGGCAATATCAATACCTTTATTCAAACTACCGTTTGAAGAAAATTTCCCGATCAAAATACCGTCTGCGGGCCATCCCCAGCCTTTGGGTGCAGGGCCTGCAGGCAAAGGTGCCGTGGTCACCGGTGTCGCAGTCGTGGCGACCGGGCGCTTGGTGACGGTGGTTTTACTGCCTGATGATGACGAAACCACGGTGGTTGTCGTGCCCCCTGAAGGGACAGACCCTGCACGTCCATCGAAACGGATCGATTGCCCCGGAACGATCGTATACGGCGCCGCAATGTTGTTTTTTGCCGCCAGTGCTTTCCAGTCCCAACCGTAGCGAAAGGCAATCGAGAACAACGTATCGCCACGCTTGACCACATACTGACCGGTGGTCACAGCCGGGCGCTGAGCCACACCGTTAACGCCACTTGTACCGCTTTTGGACGCGCTGGAACACGCCGCCAACATCGCCAGGGAGACACTTAACACCAGACCCGCCACTACTCTCTGATAGCTTGTGGTCCCCATACGCTGCGTAATGACTGTGAGACTCACCCGCCGCTCCCTTTGAAGATGGCTAAAAATTAGAACGCCAGTCGCGGCCCCCATTGGGCGCAAGTATAACTGGCCGTACAGCTTTGCAGACGGCAAAGCCCATTCATAAACGTATTGTTTAAACCCTAAACAGGCCCCGGACGGGCCTGAGCACTGCGCTGTATGACCCGTACCCGGCTTGATAATTCAGCCGGGCAGCGCTAAAGAATCAGGCCAGTGGCCCATTAAGCAGCGGAACAAACCGCACATTGCCGATGACGCGCCGGGCAAATCCGTGCTCTTCACGCACGATCAGCATCAATTGCTGAACGTCACCGGCGCCGACCGGGATCACCAGACGCCCGCCCGGAGCCAGTTGGTCGAGCAAAGCTTGCGGTACATCCGTGGCCACGGCGGTGACGATAATGCCGTTGTAAGGTGCAAGCGCCGGCCACCCTTCCCAACCATCGCCCCAGCGAAAGACCACGTTACGCAAGTTAAGCTCAAGCAGACGTTCTTTGGCGCGATCCTGCAGCACCTTGATGCGTTCGACCGAGAAAATCCGCTCAACCAACTGCGACAACACTGCCGTCTGGTAACCCGAACCGGTGCCGATCTCCATGACTTTGTCCAGCGGGCCGTCTTCAAGCAGCAGCTCGCTCATGCGCGCCACCATGTACGGCTGGGAAATGGTCTGGTTGTTGCCAATCGGCAGCGCCGTGTCTTCGTAGGCTCGGTGGGCCAGGGCTTCATCAACAAACAGGTGACGAGGTGTGCGCCGAATAACCTCAAGCACTTTCTGGTTAACGATGCCCTCTTCACGCAGGCGCTGAATCAGCCGCTCACGTGTCCGCTCCGAGGTCATGCCAATGCCGCGATGCATCAGGCCATCCTGCTCACGCCCCATCAGCCCAACCCCTCCAGCCAGCCATCGAGACTTTTGAAGGCATCACCAAAGGTGCGATCCAGTTGTAACGGGGTAATCGACACATAACCCTGCATCACAGCGTGGAAGTCGGTGCCGGGGCCGCCGTCTTCCGCGTTGCCAGCAGCGGCAATCCAGTAACCGGCCTTGCCACGCGGATCGACCATGCGCACCGGCGCCGCCGCACGGGCGCGATGGCCCAGCCGGGTTAGCTGGATGCCGCGGATCTTGTCCAGCGGCAAATTGGGAATGTTGACGTTCAACACGGTGCGCGGCGGCAGTTCAAGCAGGTGATGTGCATCCACCAGCTTGCGCGCGAAATAGGCCGCCGTCGGCAGGTTGTCGACCTGACGTGAGACCAGCGAAAACGCAAACGAAGGGCGCTCCAGAAAGCGCCCTTCAAGGGCGGCCGCCACGGTGCCCGAATACAACACGTCATCACCCAGGTTGGCACCCAGATTGATCCCTGACACCACCATGTCCGGCTGCTGCTCCAAGAGGCCATTGAGGCCCAGGTGCACGCAGTCGGTTGGCGTCCCGTTGACGCTGATAAAGCCATTGGCTAGGGTATGCGGATGCAACGGGCGGTCGAGCGTCAGCGAGCTGCTCGCGCCACTTTTGTCTTGATCAGGGGCAATCACCACGCACTCGCAATAATCCGCCAAGGCGTCATAAAGCGCAGCTATCCCCGGGGCGCTGACCCCATCATCGTTTGAAATCAGAATACGCATAGGCTGTCCGTTTGCCCCAAAGACACCAGATCAACAAGTTCGCGCACCAGGACAGTGGCGAAGCATCCGGCCGGCAGTACAAATTCCAGTTGCAGAATATCTGGTTGCGGATAATGCCACGTCAGTCGGCCAATGGGCAGCCGCAGAATACGTCGCTCGTGGCTCATGCCAGCGCGAACCAGCCAGTCACGCAAATCGGCTTCACGCTCGGCAATGGCTTGCTCCAGCACCTGGGTTGCACCCGTGGTCGGTGAATCACCTTCGCCCCACTGCGGGCCGGTCGGGTGCAGATCAAGGATAGCCAATCGCGGGTCGTTGCACTCTGCTTCGCCCGCCGGGAAAAAGCTCCGGCTGTCGGTGAAGGCCAGCAGATCCCCTACCTGCGCACGCTGCCAGCTGCCATCGGCGACGCGGGCGGCCAGCACCTGATTGAACAGATAGCTGCGTGCGGTAGAGAGTAGACGCGAACGGACATTGCGCTGCTCCGGCAGGGCTTTGCGCGCCGCGTAATCCCTCGCCTCGCCCAGATTGCCGCCTTCCCAGCCAAAACGCTGGGTGCCGAAATAATTCGGCACACCCTCGCGGGTGATTAATTCCAGACGTTGCTGCAAGGCGTCTTTGTCGGCATTCAGTTGCGTCAGGCGCAAGGTAAAACCGTTTGCCGCGTGGGCACCGCGTTGCAGTTTACGTTTGTGCCGCGAGGTCTTGAGGATCTTCAGCGTATCGTTTTCAGCACCTGACAGGTCAGGGTCCGCCTTGCCCGGCAGCTGCACGCTGAACCATTGGCGGGTCAGCGCCTGACGGTCCTTCAGACCGGCGTAGCTCACCGTGCGCAACGGCACGCCTGCGGCCTTGGCAATGCGCCGCGCCGCTTCTTCGGTATTCAAGCCACGCTTTTCAACCCACAACCACAAATGCTCGCCGTCCCCGGACAACGGGATATCCAGCACTTCGTCGACCTGAAAATCTTCAGCCGTGGCTTTAAGCACTGCGGTGCCCAACGGCGCGCCGTGAGCTGTCGGCCCCAGCAGATCAAACTCGTTCATGCGCGAACCAACAAAGCGATGGAATGCACCGCAATGCCTTCTTCACGGCCCACGAAGCCGAGTTTTTCAGTGGTGGTGGCTTTGACGTTTACCTGGTCCAAATCAACCTCAAGATCCGCTGCAATCAACGCACGCATCGTTTCAATGTGCGGTGCCATTTTTGGCGCCTGAGCAATGATGGTGTTGTCGACATTACCGACTTTCCAGCCTTTGGCATGGATCAATCCGACGATATGGCGCAACAGGACACGGCTGTCCGCGCCCTTGAATTGCGGGTCGGTGTCCGGAAAATGCTTGCCGATATCGCCCAGCGCCGCCGCCCCCAGCAATGCATCGCTGAGCGCGTGCAGCAGCACGTCGCCATCAGAGTGGGCCAAGAGCCCGAATTTATGAGCAATACGCACGCCGCCCAGGGTTATAAAATCGCCTTCAGCAAAACAGTGCACATCATAGCCGTGGCCAATACGCATAAAAAAACGCCCCGATTAAGTCAGGGCGTGATTCTACCTACTTTGCTCAACATTAGGCGCTTAGTGCACGCGCGTGATGACGCAAGTGGTCGTCAATGAAGCTGGCGATAAAGAAATAGCTGTGGTCGTAGCCCGGTTGCAGACGCAAAGTCAGCGGATGGTCCGCCAGTTTGGCCGCTTGTTGCAGCGCTTCAGGCTTGAGTTGGACGGCCAAAAAGTCATCCCGATCACCTTGGTCTACCAGCAACGGCAGCTTTTCACTGGCCTCACTGATCAACACGCACGCATCCCACTCGCGCCAGCGCGCACGCTCTTCACCCAGGTAATGGGTGAACGCCTTCTGCCCCCAAGGGCAATCCATCGGATTGCTGATCGGCGCAAACGCCGACACCGATTGATAGCGCCCCGGGTTGCGCAAGGCACACACCAGAGCCCCATGGCCGCCCATCGAATGCCCGCTGATGCCGCGTTGTTGCGACGCAGGGAAATGAGCCTCAACCAATGCAGGCAATTCCTGCACCACATAATCATGCATCCGGTAATGTTGGGCCCAAGGTTGCTGGGTGGCGTTGACATAAAAGCCCGCCCCCAGGCCGAAATCCCACGCACCTTCCGAATCGTCCGGCACACCTTCGCCACGCGGGCTGGTGTCCGGGCAGACGATAATCAGGCCCAACTCGGCGGCCAGTTTCATGGCGCCAGCCTTGTGCATGAAGTTCTCATCGGTGCAGGTCAGCCCCGACAACCAGTACAGCACGGGCAGCTTGACGCCCTGCTCGGCCTGGGGTGGCAAATACACGGCAAACACCATGTTGCAGCCCAGGACTTCAGAGCGATGCTGGTAACGCTTGTGCCAACCGCCAAAGCTTTTCTGGCAGGAGATATTTGTTAAGGGCATAGAAGCAGCTCCAGGCTTTTAGCTGCAAACCGCACGATAAGCCCACTGTAGGAGCGAGCTCGCCTCGCGATCTTTTGATCATTAAAAAGATCGCGAGGCAAGCTCGCTCCTACAGCGTCAGTGACTGGGCTTACCCCGGCTTGTAGCTATTCGTCAGAATTTAATAACAGTACGAATGCTTTTGCCTTCGTGCATCAGGTCGAATGCCTTGTTGATGTCTTCCAGGCCCATGGTGTGGGTGATGAACGTGTCCAGCGGGATTTCTCCGGTTTGCGCCATGTCGACATAGCTTGGCAGCTCGGTACGACCGCGCACGCCACCGAACGCCGAACCGCGCCATACGCGGCCCGTCACCAGTTGGAATGGACGGGTCGAGATTTCCTGGCCGGCACCGGCAACGCCGATAATGACCGACTCGCCCCAACCTTTGTGGCAGCATTCCAGCGCAGCACGCATCAGTTGCACATTGCCGATGCACTCAAAGGAGAAATCAACGCCACCGTCAGTCATGTCGACGATCACTTCCTGGATCGGGCGATCAAAGTCTTTCGGGTTAACGCAATCCGTCGCGCCCAGCTGTTTGGCGATCTCAAACTTGGCCGGGTTGATGTCGATGGCGATGATCCTCGAAGCCTTGGCTTTGACCGCACCAATTACTGCCGACAGGCCGATGCCGCCCAAGCCGAAGATCGCCACGGTGTCGCCCGGCTTGACCTTGGCGGTGTTGAGCACTGCGCCAATCCCGGTGGTGACGCCGCAACCCAGCAGGCAGACTTTTTCCAGCGGTGCGTCTTTTTGAATTTTGGCGACGGAAATTTCCGGGAGCACGGTGTACTCCGAGAACGTCGACGTGCCCATGTAATGGAAAATCGGCTCGCCTTTGTAGGAGAAACGCGTGGTGCCGTCGGGCATCAAGCCTTTGCCTTGGGTCGAACGAATGGCCTGACAAAGGTTGGTCTTGCCCGACAAGCAGAATTTACATTGGCGGCATTCCGGGGTGTACAACGGGATCACGTGGTCGCCAACGGCCACCGACGTCACGCCCTCACCGATGGCTTCTACGATGGCGCCGCCTTCGTGGCCCAGGATCGACGGGAAGATGCCTTCCGGGTCCGCGCCCGACAAGGTGTAGGCATCAGTATGGCAAACGCCCGACGCCACAACCCGCAGCAGCACTTCGCCAGCCTTGGGCATGGCGACATCCACTTCTACGATTTCCAGTGGCTTTTTGGCCTCGAACGCTACGGCAGCACGTGACTTGATCATCCATCGTCTCCAGCAAAGTAAAAACAAGGTGCCGAGTGTAAATCAGCTCTGAGTGATTAATAATCCAGGCAAAAGCAAAACATTATTGCCATACAGGGATAATCAACCGTGAACGAAAACCGCTGGGAAGGTATAGACGAATTTGTCGCGGTGGCCGAGTGCGGCCAATTCACAGCGGCGGCAGAGCGACTGGGCGTGTCGTCTTCACATATCAGCCGCCAAGTGGCGCGCCTTGAAGAACGCTTGCAGACCCGTCTGTTCTATCGCAGTACCCGACGGGTCACGCTGACCGAAGCCGGGCAAACCTTTTTGCAGCACTGCCAGCGTCTGCAAGATGGCCGCGAAGAAGCACTGCGTGCTATTGGTGACCTGACCAGTGAGCCCAAAGGCATGCTGCGCATGACCTGCGCCGTGGCTTATGGCGAACGCTTTATCGTGCCCTTGGTGACGCGTTTTATGGGCTTGTACCCACAATTGCGGGTCGACATTGAACTGACCAACCGGCCACTGGACCTTGTACACGAAAGCATCGACCTGGCGATCCGGCTAGGCCGACTGCATGACTCAAGCCTGGTCGCCACCCGCCTGGCCCCCAGGCGCATGTACGTGTGCGCGTCGCCGTCGTATCTGGAGCGATACGGACGGCCCCACAGTTTGTCGGAATTGAGCCGTCACAACTGCCTGATTGGCAGCTCAGACATCTGGCAACTGGAGCAGGATGGGCGAGAATTTTCGCAGCGGGTGCAAGGCAATTGGCGTTGCAACAGCGGGCAGGCGGTATTGGACGCGGCGTTATTGGGGGTTGGCCTGTGTCAGTTGCCGGACTACTACGTGCTGGAGCATTTGAAGACCGGGGCGCTGGTGTCGCTGCTGGATGCGCATCAGCCACCCAATACCGCGGTGTGGGCGCTATATCCGCAACAACGACACTTGTCGCCCAAAGTCAGAAAGCTGGTGGATTACCTGAAGGCAGGCTTGGCCAAGCGGGAAGAGTATTCGGGATCATAGAAACCTGTGTAGGAGCGAGCTTGCCTCGCGATCTTTTAAACGATCAAAAGATCGCGAGGCAAGCTCGCTCCTACGCGGGGATCAGCGGTTAGCCCAGCGCAGCCGCAGCCACTCAAGGTCTTCGGGGCGGGTGACTTTGATGTTGTCTGAACGGCCTTCGATCAGGCGTGGCGCCTGCCCCGCCCATTCCATTGCCGAGGACTCGTCGGTAATGGTCGCATCCGACACCAGGCTGTCAGCCAAGGCGCGGTGCAGCGCACCCAACCGAAACATCTGCGGCGTGTAGGCCTGCCAGATCAAGCTGCGGTCGACGGTTTCGACTGCCCGGCCGTTTTTGTCCACGCGTTTGAGCGTGTCTCGCGCCGGAACCGCCAGCAAACCACCCACCGGGTCGTCGGCCAGTTCGTAGAGCAGCTTGTCGAGGTCTTCGCGTGACAAATTGGGCCGCGCAGCATCGTGCACTAGCACCCAGTCATCATCACTGGCGCCCTGCGCATGCAGGTACAACAAGGCGTTCAACACTGAATCGGCACGCTCGCGGCCACCGTCAACCCGGGCAATACGCGGGTCGGCAGCACATCGCAAAGAGGGCCAGAACGGATCATCAAACGCCAGACTGACCACCAAACCTTTAAGGCCAGGGTGATCAAGGAAACAGCCAAGGCTGTGTTCAAGAATACTGCGCCCGCCCAACTGCAAATATTGCTTGGGACGGTCTGCGGCCATACGGGCACCCACGCCCGCGGCAGGAATCACGGCCCAAAAGGCCGGTGATGCGATTCTCATTGGGCCAACTGGTAGAGGGTTTCGCCCTCTTTAACCATTCCCAATTCATGGCGGGCCCGTTCTTCAACGGTCTCCATGCCTTTTTTCAACTCGAGGACTTCCGCATCCAGCACGCGGTTACGCTCCAACAGCACTTCGTTTTCAGCATGCTGATCAGCAATTTGCTGCGTCAGGTCTGTCACCTGCGCCAAACTCCCATTCCCCACCCACAGGCGATACTGCAGGCCAGCCAGAAGCAAGAGCAAAATGAGGAACAACCAATTGGGACTGCGCATCGAATATCAGGTATCCAGTGAAAAGACAGCCATGCCGACAAACGTAAACAACCAACAGTACAAAGCCTGGAAGAACCAGGCTTGTACTTGATAAGCATCAGGTTAGTGTCAAAACACCCACGATGGCGAGTTTTCTGACACAACCTGTTGTCTTTTTACCACCAACTGCTTAGCCGCGGAACTCGCCACGACCGTTGTACTTGGCTTTAGTACCCAATTGCTCTTCGATACGCAGCAATTGGTTGTACTTGGAAACGCGGTCCGAACGGCACAGGGAACCGGTTTTGATCTGACCCGCCGAGGTGCCCACTGCCAGGTCGGCAATGGTGGAGTCTTCGGTTTCACCAGAACGGTGCGAGATTACAGCAGTGTAACCCGCAGCCTTGGCCATCTGGATGGCTTCCAGGGTTTCGGTCAGAGTGCCGATCTGGTTGAACTTGATCAGGATCGAGTTGGCGATGTTTTTATCGATGCCCTCTTTCAGGATCTTGGTGTTGGTTACGAACAGGTCGTCACCTACCAGCTGAACTTTCTCACCGATTTTGTCGGTCAGGATTTTCCAGCCATCCCAGTCAGACTCGTCCAGACCGTCTTCGATGGAGATGATCGGGTAACGCTGAGTCAGACCTTTCAGGTACTCGGCGAAACCTTCGGAGCTGAACACCTGACCTTCGCCGGACAGGTTGTATTTGCCGTCTTCGTAGAACTCGCTGGCCGCGCAGTCCAGTGCCAGGGTCACGTCAGTGCCCAGGGTGTAACCGGCGTTGGCGATCGCTTCGGAGATCACTTTCAGTGCATCTTCGTTGGACGCCAGGTTAGGTGCGAAACCACCTTCGTCGCCCACTGCGGTGTTCAGGCCACGGGCCTTGAGCACAGCTTTGAGGTGATGGAAGATTTCGGTGCCCATGCGCAGTGCGTCGGAGAAGGTCTTGGCGCCAACTGGCTGAACCATGAACTCCTGGATATCGACGTTGTTATCAGCGTGTTCGCCACCGTTGATGATGTTCATCATCGGAACCGGCATCGAGTATACACCCGGCGTGCCGTTCAGGTTGGCGATGTGCGCGTACAGCGGCAGGTCCTGGTCCTGAGCTGCAGCTTTGGCTGCTGCCAGAGACACCGCCAGGATTGCGTTAGCGCCCAGCGAGCCTTTGTTTTCAGTGCCGTCCAGCGCGATCATCGCGTGGTCCAGCGCTTTTTGATCAACTGGGTCTTTACCCAGCAGCAAGTCGCGAATCGGGCCGTTGATGTTGGCAACCGCTTTCAGCACGCCTTTGCCCAGGTAACGGCTCTTGTCGCCATCACGCAGCTCCAACGCTTCGCGCGAGCCAGTGGAAGCACCGGAAGGCGCGCAAGCACTGCCGATGATGCCGTTGTCGAGAAGCACGTCGGCTTCCACAGTGGGATTGCCACGGGAGTCGAGAACTTCACGACCTTTGATGTCGACGATTTTTGCCATTGTTGTAAGCACTCCAAAGTTGACGAAAACGACGCAGCTGAGGGAAATCTGGTTATCGCCGGCAAGGATCGAAAAACGGGCAGCCTTGCGGACGATAAAGCCCGGGCCACAAGGGCCCGAGAAATCGTGCGGTACTTTACCGGAGAAAAGCGGATCAGGCCGTTTCTATTGTCGGAAAACTTTTAACCAACTCATCCAGCGACTTCAGTTGAGCCAGGAAGGGCTCAAGCTTGTCCAGACGCAAGGCGCAAGGGCCATCACATTTGGCATTGTCAGGATCCGGGTGCGCCTCAAGGAACAGACCGGCCAGACCCTGGCTGATGCCAGCCTTGGCGAGGTCAGTGACCTGGGCACGACGACCACCGGCAGAATCGGAGCGACCACCGGGCATTTGCAGCGCGTGGGTCACGTCGAAAAAGACCGGATATTCAAATTGCTTCATGATGCCGAAGCCCAGCATGTCGACCACAAGGTTGTTGTAGCCAAAGCTTGAGCCACGCTCACAGAGGATCAACTGATCGTTGCCCGCTTCTTCGCACTTGCTCAGGATGTGCTTCATTTCCTGAGGCGCAAGGAATTGGGCTTTTTTGATGTTGATCACGGCACCGGTCTTGGCCATGGCCACGACCAGGTCAGTCTGGCGCGACAGGAAAGCCGGCAACTGGATGATGTCGCAGATCTCGGCGACCACGGCTGCTTGCGCAGGCTCGTGGACGTCGGTGATCACCGGCACACCAAACGCTTGCTTGATGTCCTGAAAAATCCGCATGCCCTCTTCGAGGCCGGGGCCACGGTAAGAGTTGATCGATGAACGGTTAGCCTTGTCGAAACTGGCCTTGAATACGTAAGGGATGCCGAGCTTTTCGGTAACACGTACGTATTCTTCGCACACCTGCATGGCCATATCACGGCTTTCCAGCACGTTCATGCCACCGAACAAGACCATTGGCTTGTCGTTGGCAATGTCGATATTGCCTACGCGGATAATTTTTTGCGCCATGCTGATTAAGCCTTCTTCTCGTGTTGCGCCAATGCTGCTTTAACAAAACCGCTGAACAGAGGGTGACCATCACGTGGAGTCGAGGTGAACTCCGGGTGGAACTGGCACGCCACGAACCAAGGATGATCCGGTGCTTCAACCACTTCTACCAGCGCGCCGTCACCGGAACGACCGGTCACTTTCAGGCCCGCTTCGATCAGTTGTGGCAGCAGGTTGTTGTTCACTTCATAGCGATGGCGATGACGTTCAACAATCACGTCCTTGGCATAGCAATCATGAACCTTGGAGCCGGCTGCCAGTTGGCAGTCCTGCGCGCCCAGACGCATGGTGCCGCCCAGATCAGAGGTTTCGGTACGGGTTTCGACTGCACCGGTGGCGTCTTCCCACTCAGTGATCAAGCCCACAACCGGGTGGCCGCTGCTGCGATCGAACTCGGTGGAGTTGGCGTCTTTCCAGCCCAGCACGTTACGTGCGAACTCGATAACGGCCACTTGCATGCCCAGGCAGATACCCAGGTAAGGCACCTTGTTCTCGCGAGCATATTGAACCGCGGTGATCTTGCCTTCTACGCCGCGCAGACCGAAGCCGCCCGGAACCAGAATGGCGTCAGCGCCTTCGAGCAGTTCAGTGCCTTTGTTTTCGATGTCTTCTGAGTCGATATAACGCAGGTTGACCTTGGTACGGTTGGAAATACCGGCGTGGCTCATCGCTTCGATCAGCGACTTGTACGCGTCCAGCAGTTCCATGTACTTGCCAACCATGGCGATGGTGACTTCGTGCTCCGGATTGAGCTTGGCGTCGACCACTTTGTCCCATTCGGACAGGTCGGCGCTGTTGCATTGCAAGCCAAAACGTTCAACGACGAAATCATCCAGGCCCTGAGCGTGCAGCATGCCCGGGATCTTGTAGATGGTGTCGGCGTCTTCCAGCGAAATCACCGCACGCTCTTCAACGTTGGTGAACAGCGCGATCTTGCGACGCGAAGACACATCAACGTGGTGATCGGAACGGCAGATCAGAACGTCTGGCTGCAGGCCGATGGAGCGCAATTCTTTAACCGAGTGTTGCGTTGGTTTGGTTTTCGTTTCGCCAGCAGTGGCGATGTACGGAACCAGGGTCAGGTGCATCAGCATGGCGCGCTTGGCGCCCACTTCGATGCGCAACTGACGGATAGCCTCGAGGAACGGTTGGGACTCAATGTCACCCACAGTGCCGCCAATCTCGACCATCGCTACGTCGGCATCGCCGGCGCCCTTGATGATCCGACGCTTGATTTCGTCAGTGATGTGCGGAATCACCTGGATGGTCGCCCCCAGGTAATCACCACGGCGCTCCTTGCGCAGGACGTGTTCGTAAACGCGGCCCGTGGTGAAGTTGTTGTTCTGGGTCATGGTCGTGCGGATGAACCGCTCGTAGTGGCCCAAGTCCAGGTCGGTCTCGGCGCCGTCATGAGTGACGAACACTTCACCGTGCTGGAACGGGCTCATGGTGCCCGGATCAACGTTGATGTAGGGGTCCAGCTTCAGCATGGTGACCTTAAGTCCCCGCGCCTCCAGGATGGCTGCCAATGAAGCCGAGGCAATGCCTTTCCCCAATGAAGAAACAACACCGCCCGTGACGAAGATGTAGCGCGTCATGAAAAACCCTAGAAGTCTGCGTTAAAGCGGTCAGAGCCGCCGGGGAGAGCGAAGGAAGGCCGAAGCCCCCAATCACCAGCATTAGTCACAGTGCACCTTTCGAAAAACTGCTGCGTTGAAACAGACCGATGGAGACCAACGGTTCGATACAAGCCACACATTTTTTTAAAATCGCCCAGCAAAGACTGCTTGGTAATCGGCAACATCTGTAATTCCGGTGAATTTACAGAAGTTGTATCAAGAAGGGAGCGTAGTCTACCGGAAAGCCCCTTTCAGCTCAAACCTTGATCGCTGGAAGTTGGCAACCACTGCAATTGCCAACGCCCACAGGGGTCCGAAGCCAATCCCTTAAGGTTTGCCACCGCCAATAACTGCTCATTGCAGTACAGCAGCGGCAATCTGCCACGCACAAAGCCGGGTACACCGTGCTCGTTGAGCAAACGCTTGAGATCCCGATGCCCGCGCTGCGCCAGTTGCATCACCTCACCACCTTGACGATAGCTCACGCGCAAAGGACCTGCGGGAATCTCGCCGAGCAAACGTAACTGACCATTGCCCGGCAGAGTTATTGGCAAATCTGTCTGCTCCCACGCCAATGGCGCAACAGGCTGACGCAACCAGCCGCCGCTCAACCACCAGAGATGGCCGCCAGCCCGATGCAACTGGCCATCGGCCAATGTCCAGATTGGTTGCGCATCTTCACGGGCATCGCGCAGGGTTTCCCACCCTGCCCAATGATCAGTGTCCGGCAGTTGCGTTAAGCCGGCCAGCCAATGGCGCAACGCGTTGCGTTGACGGGCCGCTGAAAGCGCGGCAATCGGTGCCAGCGCCAGGGACGGCAGGCCAAGCCAGGAGAACTCACTATGCGGGGTTGCAGCGGCGAGATCCTGTTGCGCCAACTCGTCGAGCAAGCCTTGCGCCTCGGCACAATGGGCAGCCGTGCGCGCCAGGCTCGCAGCGGCTTGGGGCCAGCGTTTGGTCAGGGCTGGAAAAACTTCATGACGTAGATAGTTACGTGAGAAGTCGGTCTGGGTGTTCGAAGGGTCTTCGACCCAGCTCAAGCCGTGCGCGCGCGCGTAGGCTTCCAACTCGGCGCGAGAGACATCCAGCAAGGGACGGCACAAATGGCCCCGCCCCAGCGCCCGCTCACGGGGCATGGAGGCCACCCCGCTCACCCCTGCCCCGCGCAGCAGGCGAAACAACACGGTTTCTGCCTGATCATCACGGTGCTGCCCCGTCAGCAAGACTTCGCCCGCCTGGGTGACGGTTTCAAAAGCCTGATAGCGCGCTTCACGTGCAGCACGCTCAAGGCTAGCGCCTGGGCGGACCTGCACCTGGAACACCTGTAACGGCACAGCCAGCGAATCACACAGCACCTGACAATGCGCCGGCCAGGAATCAGCAGCAGACTGCAAGCCATGATGCACATGGACGGCGAACAGAGCAGGAAGCGAATGGGTTTGACGCAGATGGGCGAGCAGGTGCAGCAAAACGGTTGAATCAAGGCCGCCAGAGAGTGCGACGTGCCAGGTATTGGCGTTGCGCCAGGGGGTCAGGGTTTGAAGCAGTTGCGTTGAGAGGTTGGGCATGTCGAGCACCGTCCAGATCAAAAGCCCCTCACCCTAGCCCTCTCCCGGAGGGAGAGGGAACTGACTGGATGCGAACTCTAGAACACCGCTAATCAGCTCCCTCTCCCCCCCGGGAGAGGGCTGGGGTGAGGGCCAGCTATGATCAGAGACCGTAGCTCATCAGGCGGTCATAACGACGCTTGAGCAAGGTTTCGGTGTCCAGCTTTTTCAGCATGTCCAATTGCGACAGCAGCTCACCACGGATGGTCGCAGAGGCTGCGGCCGGATCACGGTGGGCACCGCCCAATGGCTCGGTGATGATCTTGTCAACAATACCCAGGCCTTTCAGGCGCTCAGCGGTAATACCCATGGCTTCTGCTGCGTCCGGCGCTTTTTCGGCGGTTTTCCACAGAATCGAGGCGCAACCTTCCGGCGAGATCACCGCGTACGTCGAGTACTGCAGCATGTTCAACTGGTCGCAAACACCAATCGCCAATGCACCGCCCGAACCGCCTTCACCGATAACGGTGGAGATAATCGGGGTTTTCAGGCGAGCCATCACCCGCAGGTTCCAGGCAATCGCTTCGCTCTGGTTGCGCTCTTCAGCGTCGATACCAGGATAAGCACCCGGTGTGTCGATGAAGGTCAGGATCGGCATTTTGAAACGCTCAGCCATTTCCATCAGACGGCACGCCTTGCGGTAGCCTTCCGGACGCGGCATACCGAAGTTACGGCGAACTTTCTCGCGCACTTCGCGGCCTTTCTGGTGACCGATCACCATCACGGGCTGGTCATCCAGACGCGCAATACCGCCCACGATGGCGGCGTCATCCGAGAAGTGACGGTCGCCATGCAGCTCGTCGAACTCGGTGAAGATGTGATCGATGTAGTCCAGGGTGTAAGGACGACGCGGGTGACGGGCCAGACGAGCAATTTGCCAGCTGGTCAGCTTGCCGAAAATATCTTCAGTCAGCGTTTTGCTTTTGTCTTGCAGGCGAGAGATTTCATCGCTGATGTTCAGCGAGTTGTCATTACCGACCAAGCGCAACTCTTCGATTTTGGCTTGCAGGTCAGCAATCGGCTGTTCGAAATCAAGAAAATTCGGGTTCATAAGCATCCGTCTTGGGTCGGCGGCAAAGCATGCCAGCGGGTTTGAAGCCCAGCATTTGCTGGTGAATCCAACCCGACTGGGGCAGCCGGTTGATCTGTATCGCGCCTACCTTAAGGGAGAGGCGCTCTCAGGTCGAGATTAAAAATTCAGGTCGAGGTCAGGGCGCGTGTATCGCCCCTGACCGTCAACGGTATTGGAGGAAGACGTTGTCTCGCCCAAACTGGTCACGCAACGCTTGAATCAAGCTGTCTGCCGGATCAATTCGCCAGCTTTCGCCAAACTGCAGCAAAGCCTTGGCGTCTGCGCCGGTGTAGTCCAGGGTGATCGGGCACGCCCCACGGTGTTTTTTGAACAATTCGCCCAAAAAGCGCAATTGATCGCCTTTAAGTGCCGCTTGCGTCACTTTCAGACGCAGGCTTTCAGCCAGGCTGGTGCGCGCTTCTTCCATGCTCATCACACGCTTGACCCGCAAACGCAGGCCGCCGGAGAAGTCATCATTGCTGACCTCGCCTTCGACCACCACCATTGCGTCAGTCTGCAACAGCGATTGCGCCGAATGAAAGGCCTCGGCAAACAACGAGGCTTCGATGCGCCCTGAACGGTCGTCCAGGGTGATAAAGCCCATCTTGTCGCCCTTTTTGTTCTTCATCACGCGCAAGGCAATGATCATCCCCGCGACGGTCTGAGTGTCCCGCGCCGGTTTCAGATCAATAATGCGCTGACGGGCAAAGCGGCGAATCTCACCTTCATATTCATCAATCGGGTGGCCGGTCAGGTACAGCCCAAGGGTGTCTTTCTCACCTTTGAGGCGCTCCTTGAGGGTCAGTTCCTTAGCCTTACGGTGGTTGGCATACACATCAGCGTCTTCTTCGACAAACAAGCCGCCAAACAAGTCGGCATGCCCGCTGTCGTGGGTGCGCGCAGTTTGTTCGGCCGATTTGATTGCTTCTTCCATCGCCGTCAGCAACACCGCGCGGTTCAGGTCGATATGCGCCTGATAAGCCTTCGGCTCGTCATAGAAGTACGGCCCAAGACGGTCCAGCGCACCACTGCGGATCAAACCGTCGAGGGTACGTTTGTTGATCCGCTTGAGGTCAACGCGGGCACAGAAATCGAACAGATCAGTAAACGGTCCGTCTTTGCGTGCTTCGGTGATGGCCTCAACCGGCCCCTCACCCACCCCTTTGATCGCGCCAAGGCCGTAAATAATGCGGCCTTCGTCGTTCACCGTGAACTTGAACTCCGAGGCATTCACATCCGGCGCGTCCAGACGCAGCTTCATGCTGCGAATTTCTTCGATCAGGGTCACAACCTTGTCAGTGTTGTGCATATCCGCCGACAGTACCGCGGCCATGAACGGTGCCGGGTAGTGGGTTTTCAGCCAGGCCGTCTGGTACGACACCAGACCGTAAGCAGCCGAGTGAGACTTGTTGAAGCCATAACCGGCAAATTTCTCTACCAGGTCGAAAATGTTACCGGCAAGGTCGGCATCAATATTGTTGTTGCCACAGCCTTCGATGAAACCGCCGCGCTGCTTGGCCATTTCTTCGGGTTTTTTCTTACCCATGGCTCGACGCAACATGTCAGCGCCGCCAAGGGTGTAACCGGCCATGACCTGAGCAATCTGCATCACCTGTTCTTGATACAGGATGATGCCGTAGGTCGGCGCCAATACCGGCTTGAGGCCTTCGTACTGGTAGTCGGAGTGCGGGTACGCCAGCTCGGCGCGACCGTGCTTACGATTGATAAAGTCATCAACCATGCCTGATTGCAGCGGGCCCGGACGGAACAGGGCCACCAGTGCGATCAAGTCTTCAAGACAGTCGGGCTTAAGCTTTTTGATCAGCTCTTTCATACCGCGCGACTCAAGCTGGAACACCGCAGTGGTCTCGGCTTTTTGCAGCAATTGGTACGTGGGCTTGTCGTCCAGCGGGATAAAGGCGATGTCCAGCGGCGCTTCATTGACCTTGGCGCGGTCACGGTTGATGGTTTTCAGCGCCCAGTCGATGACCGTCAGGGTCCGCAGACCGAGGAAGTCGAACTTCACCAGACCTGCCGACTCAACGTCATCCTTGTCGAACTGGGTGACCAGACCGCCACCCTCTTCATCGCAGTAAATCGGCGAGAAGTCTGTGAGTTTGGTCGGGGCGATAACTACACCACCGGCGTGTTTACCCACGTTACGCACAACGCCTTCAAGCTTGCGCGCCATCTCCCAAATTTCAGCCGCCTCTTCATCGACCTTGATGAAGTCGCGCAGGATCTCTTCCTGCTCAAAGGCTTTTTCGAGGGTCATGCCCACTTCGAACGGGATCATCTTCGACAGGCGGTCAGCCAAACCGTAGGACTTGCCCTGAACCCGCGCCACGTCGCGGATTACCGCCTTCGCAGCCATCGAACCAAAGGTGATGATCTGGCTTACGGCGTTACGCCCGTATTTTTCAGCCACGTATTCAATAACCCGGTCGCGACCATCCATGCAGAAGTCGACGTCGAAGTCGGGCATCGATACCCGTTCCGGGTTAAGGAATCGTTCGAACAGCAGGTCGTATTCCAGCGGATCAAGGTCGGTGATCTTCTGTACATACGCCACCAGCGAGCCGGCACCCGACCCCCGGCCAGGACCCACCGGCACGCCGTTGCTTTTAGCCCACTGGATAAAGTCCATTACGATCAGGAAGTAACCGGGGAAGCCCATCTGGATAATGATATCCAGCTCGAAATTCAGCCGGTCGACGTACACCTGACGCTTGGCGTCGTAGTCTTCGGTGGTGTCTTTGGGCAGCAGAACGGTCAAGCGCTCTTCAAGGCCTTCAAAGGACACTTTGCGGAAATATTCATCGATGGTCATGCCATCGGGGATCGGGAAGTTGGGCAAAAAGTGAGTGCCCAGCTTCACGTCAATATTGCAGCGCTTGGCAATTTCGACCGTGTTGGCCAACGCTTCCGGCAGGTCACTGAACAGCTCGGCCATTTCTTCGGCGCTTTTCAGGTACTGCTGGTCGCTGTAGTTCTTGGAGCGGCGCGGATCATCCAGCGCCCGGCCTTCGCCAATGCACACGCGGGTTTCGTGGGCCTCGAAATCTTGCTGCTTGATGAAGCGCACATCGTTGGTCGCCACCAATGGCGCACCGATCTCATCGGCCAGCGCAACGGCGGCGTGCAGGTGTTCTTCATCATTGGGGCGGCTGGTGCGCTGAACTTCGAGATAAAAGCGCTCCGGGAACACCCCCATCCACTCAAGCGCCAGGGTGCGCGCCTCTTCGGGGTTACCGCTGAGCAGCGCCAGGCCAATCTCGCCCTCTTTGGCAGCCGAGAGCATGATCAAGCCGTCGGCCGCTTCTGCGACCCACTCACGCTCAATGATCACCTGACCATTGCGCTGACCGTCGATAAAGCCCCGCGAAATCAGCTCAGTCAGGTTGCGATAACCCACGGCATTCATCGCCAACAGGCTGATACGGCTCAGCGGGTTATCCGGGTCTTTGTTGGACAGCCACAGGTCGGCACCACAAATGGGCTTGATACCGCCGCCCATGGCGGTTTTATAGAATTTGACGAGAGAACACATGTTGTTCTGATCGGTCACCGCAACGGCGGGCATATTCATGCCGGCCAGGGTTTTGATCAGCGGTTTGATCCGCACCAGGCCATCGACCAGGGAGTATTCAGTGTGCAGGCGCAGGTGAACGAATGAAGCCGGCATGGTGATCCTGTCTATCAGCTTTGGAAAACAACAAGGCCCGGATTGTACCGGGCCTTGGCAAAAACATCAGCCTCGCGACTAAACCTTGGCAAGGCCTTCACGCGCTTCGTACGCACGGCGAACCGGGCCGAACGAGCGTCGATGAATGGGCGTCGGGCCCAAACGCTCAAGGGCCTCCAGATGGACGGAAGTCGGATAACCCTTGTGCCCACCGATGCCATAACCGGGGTATTGCAGCTCAAAGGCCGCCATCTCGCGGTCACGGCTGACCTTGGCCAAAATCGAAGCCGCAGCAATGGCCGGGACCTTGCTATCGCCCTTAACCACCGCTTCGGCTGGCATGGCCAGCTTGGGGCAGCGATTGCCATCAATCATCGCCAGTTTAGGGGTGATGCTCAGCCCTTCTACCGCCCGCTGCATGGCCAGCATGGTGGCGTGCAAAATGTTCAACTCGTCGATTTCTTCGACTTCTGCCCGCGCAATGCACCAGCTCAAGGCTTTTTCGCGAATCTCATCGAAAAGCTTTTCACGACGCGCTTCGGTCAGTTTTTTCGAGTCGTTGAGGCCCGCAATCGGGCGCATCGGGTCAAGAATGACCGCAGCCGTGACCACGGCACCGCACAACGGGCCACGACCGACTTCATCAACGCCGGCAACCAGGTCTTCAACCTGATTAACCAGATTGAAGTCCAATCCGATTTGCATAGTCACTGTACTCATTAAGATTTTGCGACCAGGCCCAGCACCGCGTCTGCGGCCTGATTGGAAGCGTCGAGACGCAATGTGCGATGGATCTCGTCAAAGCCGCGTGTTTGTTCTTCACCGCCATCCAGCAGAGGCAAGACGGTGTCAGCCAGCGCATCTGGCGTTGCAGCATCCTGCAACAGTTCAGGCACCAACAGGCGCTGAGCCAGCAGGTTGGGCAGCGACACGTAGGGGCTTTTGACCAGACGCTTGAGGATCCAGAAGGTCAGCGACGACAGGCGATACGCCACCACCATCGGCCGCTTATACAGCAGCGCCTCAAGGGTCGCGGTGCCAGAGGCGATCAATACCGCATCGCAGGCGGCCAAGGCCAGGTGCGAACGACCATCGAGCAAAGTCAAAGGCAAGTCACGGCCGACCAGCGATTGCTCAATCTGGATACGGCGTGCGTTATTGGCGCAGGGCAATACAAAACGGACATCAGGACGTGCCTGGTAGACCTTCTGCGCGGCATCCAGAAACAAACCGCCCAGTTTGCCGACTTCACCACCACGACTGCCGGGCATCAAAGCCACCAACGGTCCATCGGGCAGGCCCAATTCAGCACGCGCAGCCGCACGGTCAGCTTCAAGCGGGATGGCATCGGCCAGCGGGTGGCCGACAAAACGCACCGGCACGCCCTTCTCTTCGTAGAATTTGGCTTCAAACGGGAACAGCGTGAGCATCAAGTCGCAGCCTTCGCGAATTTTCAGCACCCGCTTCTGACGCCACGCCCACACCGACGGGCTGACGTAGTGCACGGTTTTGATCCCGGCACGGCGCAATTGCAGCTCGATATTGAGGGTGAAGTCAGGGGCGTCGATACCGATAAACACGTCAGGCTTTTCAGCAATCAGCGTTTTAACCAGTTCTTTACGGCGCTTGAGCAGCTCACGCAGGCGGCCAAGCACTTCGACCAGGCCCATGACCGACAAGCGTTCCATCGGGAAGTAAGAGCTCATGCCCTCTGCTTCCATCAATGGGCCGCCGACGCCAATGAACTCGATATCCCCATGACGGGCTTTGAGCGCACGCATCAGCCCGGAACCGAGAATGTCACCGGAGGCTTCGCCTGCCACCAGAGCAATACGCAGTCTGGCCATGATTAGCGCGTAATGCCGCGAGTTGAGGAACGGATCGACTCGACGAACATTGCCACTTCTGGGAACTGCACAGCAGGCTCGGCCAATTCAGCCAGCGCCTGGTCGACGGTAAGGCCTTGTCGGTAGACCACTTTGTAAGCTCGGCGCAGGGCGTGTATGGCTTCATCGCTGAAACCACGGCGGCGCATGCCTTCAAAGTTCATGCTGCGCGCTTCGGCCGGGCTACCAAACACGGTGACAAACGCCGGAACGTCTTTACCGATGGCAGTGCCCATGCCCGAAAAACTGTGCGCACCAATGTGGCAGAACTGGTGAACCAGCGTGAAGCCGGACAGGATCGCCCAGTCACCCATGTGCACATGGCCCGCCAGAGCGGCGTTGTTGACCAGAATGCAGTGGTTGCCAATCACGCTGTCATGCCCGATGTGGGCATAGGCCATGATCAAGTTGTGATCACCCAGCGTTGTCTCGGCACGGTCCTGCACGGTGCCGCGGTGAATGGTGACGCCTTCACGAATAACGTTGTGGTCACCAATCACCAGGCGCGTTTCTTCGCCTTTGTACTTCAGATCAGGTGTGTCCTCGCCTACCGAAGAAAACTGGTAGATGCGATTGTGTTTACCGATCCTGGTTGGGCCTTTAAGAATCACATGCGGCCCAATCACAGTCCCCTCGCCGATTTCCACACCTGCGCCGATGATCGACCAAGGGCCGACCTCGACGTCGTCGGCCAAAATGGCCGTCGGATCGATGATTGCGCGAGGGTCAATCAAACTCATAGTTTGCGTTCCGCACAGATGATCTCAGCCGAGCACACTGGCTTACCGTCAACCGTGGCCTGGCATTCAAATTTCCAGATGGAGCGCTTGCAGCTCAGGAACTTGGCTTCAAGGATCAATTGATCCCCTGGCAGTACAGGCTGGCGAAAGCGCAGCTTGTCGGAGCCGACGAAATAATAGAGCGTGCCGTCGGAAGGCTTAAGATCCATCATCTTGAAACCCAGGATGCCAGCGGCCTGAGCCATCGCTTCAATGATCAGGACGCCCGGCATGATCGGGTGCGCCGGGAAGTGACCGTTGAAGAAAGGTTCATTGATGCTGACATTCTTGTAGGCACGAATGCGCTTGTTCTCGACATCCAGATCCACCACTCGGTCCACCAGCAGGAACGGGTAACGGTGGGGCAGATATTCGCGAATCTCGTTGATGTCCATCATTTCGTGGGGAAGCCTGTAATAAAGATTGGGCGCGCGCGACTAAGGCGCGCTCCTCTAGCAAATCAAGGAAGCAAACCAGTGGCTATGCACTCTTGATATGGAAAATGTATTAGCCCTCTGAAGAAGCTTTACCGTCCGAGGTCACTTCCCCGACGCGCTTTTCCAGATGTTTTAGCCGCCTTGCAATGTCATCCAGCTGACGAATGCGTGCCGCACTTTTGCGCCACTCCGCAGCCGGCTGCATGGCAGTACCGGAAGAATAGGCTCCTGGCTCGGTGATCGAATGCGTCACCATCGTCATGCCAGTCAAGAACACGTTGTCACAAATTTCAATGTGACCGACCAAACCAACACCGCCTGCGAGCATGCAGTGCTTACCGATTTTAGTACTACCGGAAATGCCTACACACGCGGCCATCGCCGTATGGTCACCCACCTGAACGTTGTGCGCGATCTGGATCTGGTTATCCAGCTTGACGCCATTGCCGATCAACGTATCGGCCAAAGCACCCCGATCAATGGCCGTATTGACGCCAATTTCGACATCATCACCGAGGGTCACACCGCCAATTTGAGCGATTTTCTGCCAAATGCCTTTTTCGTTGGCGAAACCAAAACCTTCGCCACCCAACACGGCACCCGACTGAATCACCACCCGTTTGCCGATATGCACATCGTGGTACAGGGTCACACGAGGGGCCAGCCAACCGTCTTCACCGATGGTGCAACGCGCGCCGATAAAGCAATGCGCACCAATGGTGACGCCGGCAGCGATTCGCGCACCGCTCTCAATCACCGCAAACGCACCGATGCTCGCCATTGGATCAACCACCGCATCGTCCGCAATCACGGCCGAAGGGTGAACCCCGGCAGTGGCTTTGGGCTTGGGGTCGAACAAATGGGAGATTCGGGCATACGCCAGGTAAGGATCGGGCACAACCAGCGCATCCCCCGCGTACTCCTCGGCATCCGCCGCCTTGAGCAGTACCGCTCCAGCGTGGCAGCCAACGAGGTATTTACGGTATTGGGGATTAGCCAGAAAGCTCAACTGAGCTGGGCCGGCCTCTTGCAAAGTGGCCAGCCCAGTAATTTCTTTCTCCGCGGAGCCACGCAAGGTGGCCCCGAGGAACTCGGCCAATCGGCCGAGTTTTATAGTCGCGGTCATAATTACTTCAGCTGATTCATGCGCTCAATCACTTGGCGAGTGATGTCGTACTGAGGTTTTACATCAATCACAGCACCACGCTCGAACACCAGGTCAAAGGCGCCTTTCTTGATGACTTCTTCAACAGCGCTGTCCAGTTTTGGCTTCAGCTGTTTCAGCATTTCACGGTCAGCAACGGCCTTGGCTTCGTTCAGCTCCTTGGACTGGAACTGGAAATCACGGGCCTTTTGCTTGAACTCAAGCTCCAGACGCTCACGCTCGCCTTGCTGCATTTTGTCGCCGCCGCTAACCAGACGGTCCTGAATGCCCTTGGCGCTGCTTTCCAGGTTTTTCAGCTTGGTCAGTTGCGGGCCGAATTTTTTCTCGGCATCCACGGCATAACGCTTGGCAGCGTCAGATTCAAGCAGTGCCATTTGATAGTTCAGCACAGCAATTTTCATGTCGGCAAAAGCCGGGCCCGCTGCCAACAGCGAAGCCAGGAGAACCAATTGAGTCAACTTACGCACGATGCACTCCTAAAAAATCCGTTGTCTGTATCTATAGTCAGGCTTTTAGAAAGTCTGGCCGAGGGAGAATTGGAACACTTGAGTGTCTGCGTCATCCGGTTTCTTGATCGGCATGGCCAAGCTGAAGCTCAGCGGGCCAAGCGCAGTTACCCATGTCACACCGACACCCACAGAACTGGCCATATTGCTAAAGCTGATATCGCAATTCTTGGTTTCGCCCTTGCAGTTAGTGTCGAACACGTTACCCACATCCCAGAATACGGAAGTGCGCAGGGAACGTTGATCCTTCACAAACGGCATCGGGAACAGAACTTCTACACCACCCTGGATCAGCACGTTACCACCGAACGGCAGCGGGTCTTGATCCGGGTCGGCAATCGTACCCGGGTTCTTACCGGTACTCGGCGTACTGCGTGGGCCCAGTGCGCTGTCTTTAAAGCCACGTACCGAGTTGAAACCACCCGCGTAGTAGTTCTCGTAGAACGGCAGACCTTCAGTCGAACCGTAACCATCACCATAGCCCAACTCTGTGTGCAGGCGAGCGGTGAAGGTATCGCTCAACGGCTGGAACAACTGTGCACGATAGTCCAGTTTGTAGAACTGCAGGTCGCTGCCAGGAATGGTGGTTTCCAGCACCAGGCTCTGCGACGTACCACGGGTTGGCAACACACCTTTGTTCAGGGTCGACTCGGACCAGCCAATCGACGCCTTGAAGTTGAGGTACTTGTCACCTTCACGGTTTACGAAGTCGAAGATCTCGTCAACGGTGTAACGACCGGTGCTGATTTCATCCTGCTGAACGGTCAGGCCGTAAGTCAGACGGGAGGTATCGCTGATCGGGTAACCCATGGTGACGCCAGCACCCAGGCTGTCGACCGAGTAGTTGGCAACGTCAACGTCCAGCTCTTTGTAGTCAGTGGTGCGGTAGAAAACGTTGTAGCCCAGGCTCACACCGTCCGGCGTCCAGTACGGGTCAACGTAGCTGAAGTTGTAACGGCTTTGGTATTCGCTGCGGGTCAGGCCGATGCTGACCTTGTTACCCGTACCCAGGAAGTTGTTCTGGGTAATCGAGCCACCCAGGATCAAACCGGCGCTCTGAGCAAAACCAACGCTGGCAGTGATCGAACCCGACGCTTGTTCTTCAACAGCGTAGTTCACGTCAACCATGTCGTCAGTGCCTGGCACGGCCGGGGTTTCAACGTTCACTTCCTTGAAGAAGCCCAGACGCTCAAGGCGAACCTTGGACTGGTCGATCAGGTAAGTAGAAGCCCAACCGCCTTCCATCTGGCGCATTTCACGACGCAGCACTTCGTCTTCCGACTTGGTGTTGCCGCGGTAGTTGATACGGTTCACGTAAGCACGCTTGCCCGGATCGACCACAAAGGTGATGGCGACGGTGTGGTTTTCGGGGTCTGGCTGAGGCACGCCGTTCACGTTGGCGAAGGTGTAACCTTCGTTACCCAGGCGACGGGTGATCAGCTCGGAGGTGGTGGTCATCAGCTTGCGCGAGAACACCTGGCCTGGCTGAACCAGCAGCAGCGACTTGATCTGATCTTCCGGGACTTTGAGGTCACCGCTCAGTTTGACCGAGCCGACATTGTATTTTTCGCCTTCGTTCACGTTGACCGTGATGTAGACGTGCTTCTTGTCAGGGGTGATCGATACCTGGGTCGAGGCGATATCCATGTTGATATAGCCGCGATCGAGGTAGTAGGAACGCAGACGCTCCAGGTCACCCGACAGTTTTTCACGCGCATACTTGTCGTCGTTCTTGAAGAACGACAACCAGTTGGTGGTTTTCAGTTCGAACAGATCAACCAGGTCAGATTCCGGGAAGACAGTGTTACCCACCACGTTGATGTGCTGGATAGAGGCAACGGTGCCTTCGTTGATGTTGACCTTCAAGGCAACGCGGTTGCGCGGCTCAGGCACCACTTCGGTGTCTACCGTCGCCGAGTAGCGGCCTTGGGCAACATACTGACGTTGCAACTCGTTACGAACACCTTCAAGGGTCGCACGCTGGAAGATTTCGCCTTCAGCCAGGCCCGATTGTTTCAGGCCTTTCATCAGGTCATCAGTGGAGATCGCCTTGTTACCGTCAATGGTGATGCTGGAGACGGAAGGACGTTCGACAACCGTAATGACGAGCACATTGCCATCACGACCCAGTTGGATATCCTGAAAGAACCCGGTTTTGAACAACGCACGAGTGGATTCCACCAAACGGCGGTCATCCGCTACCTCACCCACGTTCAGCGGTAACGCGCCAAACACGCTGCCGGCGGAAACCCGCTGGAGCCCGTTGACACGGATATCAGAGATAGTGAAGGACTCGGCGTGAACTTCGGCGATCATCAGTACGGCGAGAACCGCAGTTAGCAGCAGACGTTTCATGAAGTCCTTTCTTATTCCAACTGGCAATAAACAAACTGCCGCAAAATGCGGCAGATTCGCAATTCAGCGAAGTGTTTACAGTCGTCCCAAGTCGTTGACCAGAGCAAGCAACATTACTCCGACCACCAAGCTGATACCGATCTGCATCCCCCAACCCTGTACCCGATCCGACAAGGGACGACCACGCGCCCACTCGATCAGATAAAACAACAAGTGCCCACCGTCCAGGACGGGAATGGGCAACAAGTTCAGAACCCCCAGGCTGATACTCAGATAAGCCAGGAAATTCAAGAAATCAGCAACGCCCGACTGGGCAGAAGCGCCCGCCACTTTAGCAATGGTTATCGGTCCACTCAAGTTTTTTACCGAGAGCTCGCCGAACAACATTTTCTTCAGTGAATCGAGCGTCAATACGCTCATGGTCCACGTACGCTTGACCCCTTCGCCAATGGCGGCGACCGGGCCATAGCTGACTTCGCGAATCATCGCGGGTGGCCAATCGACACCTTTGACCCCTGCTCCCAGATAACCGGTCGCAGCGTCACCTTCACCGCGAGCAGCCAGAACCACCGGCACCTCAAGCGCAACGCCGTCGCGCTCGACGCGCAAATCTACGCGGGCCGCGGGCCGCAGACGAACCCAGTCCACGACTTGTTGCCAGTCATTAATAGCCTGGCCATTCATGGACAGCAGTTTGTCACCGGTCTTGAGGCCAGCGGCCTGTGCCGGGCCTTTAGGGTCGAGTTCTGCCAGAACGGCTGGCAGCTCAGGTCGCCATGGCCGAATACCCAACGATTTGATCGGGTCCGGCTCATCAGCCCCTTTTAGCCAGTCATGCAAAACCAGTTGGTGAGCGCTTTCAACATCAGAATCGGGACCGCGCACCGCAACCTGAATGGCACCGCTTTCGCCGAGGCGACGCACCAGTTGCAGGTTGACGTTTGACCAACCCACAGTTGGCTGGCCATCAATTGAAACAATTTCCTGACCGGCTACCAGGCCGGCTTGTGCCGCCAGGCTGCCGCTTTCGACCGCGCCGATCACCGGGCGCACCTGCTGGCTGCCCATCATTGCCAGCACCCAGAAGAACGCAATGGCCAGCAAGAAGTTGGCAACAGGCCCGGCCGCGACGATGGCAATGCGCTGCCCGACGGTTTTACGATTGAAGGATTGATCGAGCTGATCGGCCGGAACATCGCCTTCACGCTCGTCGAGCATTTTTACGTAGCCGCCCAACGGAATCGCTGCAACGACAAACTCAGTGCCCTGACGGTCATGCCAGCGTAAGAGAGGCGTACCGAAGCCCACAGAAAAGCGCAGAACCTTAACGCCGCAACGGCGCGCCACCCAAAAGTGACCGAATTCATGAAATGTGACCAGCACCCCCAATGCCACCAGGGTGCCAACAATCATATAGAGCGCACTCATCTACTTTCTCCGCGATTCTGTCCGGCTCCGACATGTACCACTTGTCAGTTGTTACGGCTCAACCACTGCTCAGCTCGCAGTCGCGCTTGGGTATCTACCGCAAATACAGCATCCAGCTCATCGACTGCAATCACAGGCTCAGTGCTTAACACATCTTCAATAAGGTTGGCGATTTGCGGGTAACGGATTTTACCGTCAAGAAACGCCGCCACCGCTACTTCGTTCGCCGCATTGAGGGTCGCAGGCGCGCTATTGCCCGCCTCGGCTGCTTCTCGACACAGACGTAAACACGGGAAGCGTTGTTCATCCGGACGCTCAAAGTCCAGCCGCGCAACCGCAAACAGATCCAGCGGCGCAACACCCGAGTCGATACGCTCAGGCCACGCCAGGGCATTGGCAATGGGTGTACGCATGTCCGGATTACCGAGCTGCGCCAACACCGAGCCATCCACGTAATCGACCAGCGAGTGAATCACGCTTTGCGGGTGGATCACCACTTCAACCTGGCTTGGCTTGGCATCGAACAACCAGCAGGCTTCGATCAGCTCCAGGCCCTTGTTCATCATGCTCGCCGAATCAACGGAAATCTTGCGCCCCATCGACCAATTGGGATGAGCGCACGCCTGATCCGGGGTGACATGTTGCAACAACTCTAATGGCGTCTCGCGGAAAGGTCCGCCCGACGCCGTGAGCAATATCCGCCGCACACCGACCGAACCCAGGCCGCGTGCGTAGTCCTGTGGCAAACACTGGAAAATCGCGTTGTGCTCACTGTCGACAGGCAGCAATATCGAACCGCTGCGACGAACGGCCTGCATAAACAGATCGCCGGTCATGACCAGCGCTTCTTTATTGGCCAAGAGAATTTTTTTGCCAGCGTTAACCGCTGCCAACGTAGGACGCAAGCCAGCCGCACCGACGATTGCTGCCATGACCGTGTCAACTTCTGGAGCAGAAGCCACCTGACACAAGCCTTGCTCACCCACCCACACTTCAGTGCCGAGCTTGGCGGCCTGCAAACCGGCCCGCAGCTGGCTGGCTGCATGCTCGTGCGGCACAACAACCACTCGAGGCTTGTGCTCGAGGCACAAGGCCAAAAGCTCCGGGATACGGCTAAAACCGCTCAGGCCAAAGACCTGATAGCGGTCAGGGTGACGCGCAATTACATCCAGGGTGCTCAGGCCAATCGAGCCTGTAGCCCCCAGCACCGTAATCTGTTGAGGTCGACTCATGATCCGGCAATCCAAAGCAGTACAGCAAACAACGGCACCGCCGCCGTCAGACTGTCGATACGGTCCAGCACCCCGCCGTGACCTGGCAGCAGGTTACTGCTGTCCTTGATTCCGGCCTGACGCTTGAACATGCTCTCGGTGAGGTCGCCCACCACGGACACCAGCACAATCATCGCTGCGCCAAACAGTGCTGCGATGATCTCGCCAACGCTCCAGCCACGCACCAGACCGACAGCAGCCGTGATCACCAGACTGAGGATCAAACCGCCATACACACCTTCCCAGCTCTTGCCCGGGCTGACTTTAGGCGCCAGCTTGCGTTTCCCGAACTTGCGCCCGGAAAAGTAAGCGCCGATGTCAGCGCCCCACACCAGCACCATGACCGCCATGATCAGCCAGTTGCCGAGCGCCATCGCCTTGATCAGCACCAGCCCTTGCCAGGCCGGCAGCAAAATCAGCAGACCAATCACCAGCTTGGTGAGGGTTGCCGACCAGCGCTCGGCCGACTCAGGAAACGTCAACACCAGCCAGGTTGCAGCGCACCACCACAAGATTGCGGCGCCCAGCACCCAGGGCGCCAGATCAGGAAAAACGTACAAACCAAACAGCAGCAGAGCCACGAGTACTGCAAAAGCCACCCGCGCCAACTGAGCTTCAAAGCCCGCCAGACGCGCCCATTCCCAGGCACCCAAGGTCACGACCAGGCCGATGAACAGCGCAAAGCCAGACCCTTCGAGCAGGAAAAACCCGCACAAAGCGATGGGCAGCAATATGAGTGCAGTAATGATGCGTTGTTTAAGCATTAAACCCGGGCTCCAGCTTCAACCTGCTCACTCGTTTTACCGAAGCGACGCTGGCGAGAAGCGAAATCAGCCAGCGCATTGCGCATGGCTTCGTGTTTGAAGTCCGGCCAGAACAGGTCGGAGAAGTACAGTTCGGCATACGCCAACTGCCACAGCAGGAAATTGCTGATGCGGTGCTCGCCGCCTGTGCGAATGCACAGGTCAGGTAAAGGCAGATCGCCAGTCACCAGACAGTTTTGCAGCAGGCCCGGGGTGATGTCTTCAGGCTGCAGATGCCCCGCCTGAACTTCACGCGCCAGGCGCTGTGCGGCCTGCGCAATGTCCCACTGGCCGCCGTAGTTAGCGGCAACCTGCAGTACAAAGCGATCAGGCCCTGCCGTCATCTGCTCCGCCTCACGCATCGCCGCCTGTAATTCAGGGTGGAAGCGCGAACGGTCGCCGATGATCCGCAAGCTGATGTTGTTGTCGTTGAGGCGCCGGGCCTCACGCCGTAGCGCCTTGAAGAACAAGTCCATCAAGGCACTGACCTCAGCGGCGGGGCGCTGCCAGTTTTCGCTGGAGAACGCGAATAAGGTGAGCACCTCGACCTTGGCCTCGACGCACACCTCAATCACTGCGCGAACTGCATCCACTCCCGCTTTATGCCCGGCAACACCCGGCAGAAAGCGTTTTTTCGCCCAGCGATTATTACCATCCATGATGATCGCGACGTGGCGCGGCACCGATGATGGCTCTGTCTGCTTGGTCTTTTCCATAAAACGCCCAGACCCTTATACGGCCATCAGGTCCGCTTCTTTCGCCTTGGTAGCCGCATCAATGTCTGCCTCGGCCTTGTCGGTCAGCTTCTGAATATCAGCAGCGGCGCGACGCTCTTCGTCTTCGCTGATTTCTTTGTCTTTAACCAGTTTTTTCAGCTCGCTCAACGCATCGCGACGGATGTTGCGAACCGCTACACGCGCGTCTTCAGCGGCGCTACGGGCTTGCTTGGTGAAACCTTTACGGGTTTCTTCAGTCAAGGCCGGCATGGAGATCAGCAGCAGCTCACCCAGGTTGGTCGGGTTGAGGTTCAGGCCAGCGCTCTGGATAGCCTTGTCGACCGCAGCCAGCATGTTGCGCTCAAACGCCACAACTTGCAGGGTACGCGAGTCTTTTACCGTTACGTTGGCAACGCTGCTCAACGGGGTATCGGCGCCGTAGTAAGGCACCATCACGCTGCCCAGGATGCTCGGGTGGGCTTTGCCGGTGCGGATCTGGCCAAATGCATGGGCCAAGGATTCCAGCGACTTCTGCATGCGCGTTTGAGCGTCTTTTTTGATTTCATTGATCATTGTTGAACTTCCTCGATCAGAGTCCCTTCAGCGCCGCCATGGACAATATTCAGCAAGGCGCCGGGCTTGTTCATATTAAATACACGCAATGGCATTTTATGGTCACGGCACAGACAAATGGCCGTAAGGTCCATAACACCCAGTTTGCGATCCAGTACTTCATCGTAAGTCAGATGATCGAACTTCTCGGCATGCGGGTCTTTAAATGGATCTGCGGTGTACACGCCGTCAACCTTGGTTGCTTTAAGCACCACGTCAGCGTCGATTTCAATAGCACGCAAGCAAGCAGCAGAATCCGTTGTAAAGAACGGATTACCGGTGCCTGCAGCGAAAATCACCACATCTTTAGCGTTCAAATGACGCATTGCCTTGCGACGATCGTAATGATCAGTCACACCAACCATCGAAATAGCCGACATTACGATGGCAGAGATATTCGCACGTTCCAGCGCATCGCGCATGGCCAAGGCGTTCATCACGGTTGCCAGCATGCCCATATGGTCGCCAGTCACACGATCCATACCGGCCGCGCTCAGGGCAGCACCGCGGAACAGGTTGCCACCACCGATCACCAAACCTACCTGGACGCCGATGCCGACCAGTTGGCCCACTTCCAGCGCCATGCGGTCGAGTACTTTGGGATCGATCCCGAACTCTTCAGAGCCCATCAGGGCTTCACCGCTTAGCTTGAGTAGGATGCGTTTATAGCGAGTTTGATAACCAGCGCCCTGCTGAGCCATTGCGAATCTCTCCTGCCGCGTTTTAAAAAAATCTGTGCGAGGCCACTTTCAGCCCGCGCTTACTCTAGCGTGGCGCTGCACAGCAGCACCATCGGAACACGACTTATGCAATCGGTTCCGCAAGAAAAGGCAAAACCCTCTCCCATTTGAAAAGAGGCTGCGCGCGTGAGCGGGCAGCCTCTTCGGGTCGACAGTGTAAAACTGTCTTATTGCTTGGCTGCAGCCAGCTGAGCAGCAACTTCTTCAGCGAAGTTGTCGACGGGCTTCTCGATGCCTTCGCCTACTTTGAAGTAAGTGAAGGAAACGATTTCAGCGCCGGCTTTCTTGGCCAGCTCGCCAACTTTGATCTCTGGGTTCTTAACGAAAGCTTGCTCAACCAGGCTAGCTTCGGCCAGGAACTTGCTGATACGGCCTTTGATCATGTTTTCAACGATGTTTTCTGGCTTGCCGGCAATCTTGTCAGCATTGAGGCTCAGGAACACCGCTTTTTCACGCTCGATCGCTTCTTCAGAAACTTCCGAAGGCAGCAGGAACTCTGGGTTGCTTGCAGCAACGTGCATAGCGATGTCTTTGGCCAGCTCAACGTTGCCGCCTTTCAGAACAACTGCTACACCGATTTTGTTGCCGTGCAGGTAACCGCCGACCACATCACCTTCAACGCGAGCCAGGCGACGGATGTTGACGTTTTCGCCAACTTTGCCGACCAGTACCAGGCGATCAGCTTCTTGAGCTTCGATCAGAGGCTCAACAGTCGTCAGCTTGTCAGCGAATGCTTTTTCAACGCTGGCAGCAACGAATGCTTTGAAGTCGTCCTGCAGGGCCAGGAAGTCAGTCTGCGAGTTCACTTCCAGCAGAACTGCGGATTTACCGTCTTCCTTCAGAGCGATTGCGCCTTCAGCAGCAACGTTGCCTGCTTTTTTGGCAGCCTTGATGGCGCCGGAAGCACGCATGTCGTCGATGGCTTTTTCGATGTCGCCGCCAGCCTTGGTCAAGGCTTTCTTGCAATCCATCATGCCTTCGCCAGTACGCTCACGCAGTTCTTTAACCAACGCTGCAGTAATCTCTGCCATTTCAAAATTCCTCTTGGATAGGTTTTCAACCATTCCACCCGACCGAACGGGCGTTCAATTCGTATGAAGCCTGCCTCGAGGCTCCCAGCCAGCCGCATTCTGATACAGCAACGGCGAGAGCATGTCCAACAAATGGATTTCGAGGTGGCAAAAAGGGGGCCAAGCCCCCTTTTTGCGCACTGAGTAAACGCTAGGCGTTAGTTACTCAGCCTTCAACTACCGCTGCAGCTGGAGCTTCTTCGACGAAAACGTCGGTGCCGCCAGCAACGTGGTTGCGACCACGGATAACAGCATCAGCCATCGCACCCATGTACAGCTGGATAGCGCGGATTGCGTCATCGTTGCCCGGGATGATGTAGTCAACGCCTTCTGGGCTGCTGTTGGTGTCGACAACGCCGATTACCGGGATGCCCAACTTGTTAGCTTCGGTGATCGCGATGCGCTCGTGGTCAACGTCGATAACGAACAGTGCGTCTGGCAGACCGCCCATGTCCTTGATACCACCCAGGCTACGATCCAGCTTTTCCAGATCGCGAGTGCGCATCAGCGCCTCTTTCTTGGTCAGCTTGGCGAAAGTACCGTCTTCTGCTTGAACTTCAAGGTCACGCAGACGCTTGATGGAAGCACGGATGGTTTTGAAGTTGGTGAGCATGCCGCCCAACCAGCGGTGATCCACGTACGGCGAGCCGCAACGTGCTGCTTCTTCAGCAACGATCTTGCCAGCGGAACGCTTGGTGCCGACGAACAGAATCTTGTTTTTGCCCTGGGCCAGACGCTCTACGAAAGTCAGAGCTTCGTTGAACATTGGCAGGGTTTTTTCAAGGTTGATGATGTGGATCTTGTTACGCGCGCCAAAGATGTATTTACCCATCTTCGGGTTCCAGTAACGGGTTTGGTGACCGAAGTGCACACCGGCCTTCAGCATATCGCGCATGTTGACTTGGGACATGGTAGTTCCTTAATAAGTCGGGTTAGGCCTCCACGTATCCCAACGACCAACCAGCAGCTTCGAGCTGAAGGCACCCAGGTCATCGTGTCGATACGTGTGTGGGTTTGTGCTCTGCGGGCTATACCCGCAAAGCGGCGCATTTTATATCACAAGACACATAAAAAACGAAGCGCGAATTCAGACTTTATTGCTAAGCCGTTGTCGCACAAGGATTTGCGCCCTGTAGGAGCGAGCTTGCCTCGCGATCTTTTGATCGGTGGTGTGCCCGTTAACTGCACAACGGCATTTCACCGATTTAGCCCCTACCACGAGCCAAGCAGATCAAAAACCCGGATCAAAAGCAGCCCCTTCCTTTTGCTAGAGCCTTGGAATAGGGCCAGAATGCCCCACTCTATTAATAGAAGCGATGGCGCAAGGCTCATGTTTACAGCCGACCGTCTGGTAGAATCGCGTTTTTATGGCGGTGTGTAGCTGAAATAACTCGTCACACACCCGCAACCCCGTTGATGAGCGCTTACGCGCGAAGAGAGCCTGTATGACCGTCACCCTCAAAACTCCCGAGGACATCGCAAAAATGCGTATCGCCGGCAAACTGGCCGCCGACGTACTGGAAATGATCGCTGAACACGTTAAACCCGGCGTCACCACTGAAGAGCTGGACCGCATCTGCCATGACTATATTGTCAATGTGCAACAGGCCATCCCTGCGCCGCTCAACTATAAAGGCTTCCCCAAGTCGATCTGCACCTCGATCAACCACGTGGTCTGCCACGGCATTCCGGGTGACAAGGCGCTGAAGGAAGGCGACACCCTGAACATCGACGTGACCGTCATCAAAGATGGCTATCACGGTGATACCAGCCGCATGTTCCATGTCGGCAAAGTGCCTGTCTGGGCTGAGCGCCTGTCGCAAGTCACCCAGGAATGCATGTACAAGGCCATCGAACTGGTCAAGCCTGGCTGCCGCTTGGGCGATATCGGTGAAGTGATTCAGAAGCACGCCGAAAAGAACGGCTTCTCGGTGGTTCGCGAGTTCTGCGGCCATGGCATTGGCAAGGTGTTCCACGAAGAGCCGCAAATCCTGCACTACGGCCGCGCGGGCACCGGCATGGAACTCAAGGCTGGCATGACGTTTACCATCGAACCAATGATCAACCAGGGCAAAGCCGACACCAAAGTGCTGGGCGATGGCTGGACGGCGATCACCAAGGACCGCAAGCTGTCTGCGCAGTGGGAACACACCCTGCTGGTGACCGACACCGGTTACGAAATCTTCACCCTGCGCAGCGATGACACCATCCCGCGGGTTTCGGCCTGACAGTAACCCCCACACATCCCACGACAGGAAAGCCAATCGATGCCGCAGGTGGATCCCGAACTTTTTGACCGCGGCCAGTTCCAGGCCGAATTGGCATTAAAGGCAAGCCCGATTGCCGCTTTCAAAAAGGCGATCCGCCAGGCACGCGAAGTGCTCGACGAACGCTTTCGCAAAGGCCGCGATATTCGACGATTGATCGAGGACCGCGCCTGGTTCGTCGACAACATCCTGCAACAAGCGTGGGACCAGTTCAGCTGGAGCAACCAGGCCGATATCGCCCTGGTCGCGGTGGGCGGTTATGGCCGGGGCGAATTGCACCCCTACTCCGACATCGACTTGCTGATCCTGCTCGACAACGCGGACCATGAGATCTTCCGCGATTCCATCGAGCGGTTTCTGACGCTGTTGTGGGACATCGGCCTGGAAGTCGGCCAGAGCGTACGCTCGGTCGACGAATGTGCAGAGCAAGCCCGCGCCGACCTGACCGTCATCACCAACCTGATCGAAAGCCGCACCATTGCTGGGCCCGAGCGCTTGCGTCAACGCATGCTCGAAGTCACCAGCACCGAACACATGTGGCCCAGCAAGGAATTCTTTCTGGCCAAGCGTGCCGAGCAAAAAGCCCGGCACCACAAGTACAACGACACCGAATACAACCTTGAGCCCAACGTCAAAGGCTCGCCCGGCGGCCTGCGCGACATTCAGACCATCTTGTGGGTAGCCCGTCGCCAGTACGGCACCCTGAATTTGCGCGCCCTGGCCGGTGAAGGCTTCCTGGTCGAAAGCGAACATGACCTGCTCTCCTCCTCCCAGGAGTTTCTCTGGAAGGTCCGCTACGCCCTGCACATGCTCGCTGGCCGCGCCGAAGACCGCCTGCTGTTTGACCATCAACGCAGCATTGCCGAATTGCTCGGTTTTACCGGCGAAGACACCAAGCAGACCATCGAAAACTTCATGCAGCAGTATTACCGGGTGGTCATGAGCATTGCCCAGCTCAGCGACCTGATCATCCAGCACTTTGAAGAAGTGATCCTGGCCCCGGAAGACGAAGCGCCGCCGACGCCGATCAACTCGCGCTTTCAACTGCACGACGGCTACATCGAAGCCACCAGCAACAACGTGTTCAAGCGCACGCCGTTTGCCATGCTCGAAATCTTCCTGCTGATGGCGCAGCACCCCGACATCAAAGGCGTGCGGGCTGACACCATCCGCTTGCTGCGCGAACACCGCTACCTGATCGACGATGATTTTCGCAGTGACATCCGCAATACCAGCCTGTTTATCGAGCTGTTCAAATGCAAAATCGGTATCCATCGCAACCTGCGCCGGATGAACCGCTACGGCATTCTGGGACGTTACCTGCCGGAATTCGGCTTTATCGTCGGGCAAATGCAGCACGACCTGTTCCACATCTATACGGTCGATGCGCACACCCTGAACCTGATCAAGCACCTGCGTAAGTTGCAGTACACCCAGGTCTCGGAGAAATTCCCGCTGGCCAGCAAACTCATGGCCAAGCTGCCCAAACCTGAGCTGATTTACCTGGCCGGGCTGTACCACGACATCGGCAAAGGCCGTCACGGCGACCACTCGGAGATTGGCGCAGTGGACGCAGAAGCGTTCTGCATTCGTCATCACCTGCCCGCCTGGGATACACGGCTGATCGTATGGCTGGTGCAAAACCACCTGGTGATGTCGACCACCGCCCAACGCAAAGACCTGTCAGACCCGCAAGTCATCCATGACTTTGCCCAGACCGTGATCGACGAAACCCACCTCGACTACTTATATGTACTGACCGTGGCCGACATCAACGCCACCAACCCGACGCTGTGGAACTCCTGGCGCGCCAGCCTGTTGCGCCAGCTCTACACCGAGACCAAGCGCGCCCTGCGTCGCGGCCTGGAAAACCCGGTCGATCGCGAAGAGCAAATTCGCCAGACGCAAAGTGCTGCGCTGGACGTGCTGGTGCGCAACGGCAACGACCAGGACGATGTCGAGCAGCTCTGGTCGCAGTTGGGCGATGACTACTTCCTGCGCCACACCTCGGCCGATGTGGCCTGGCACACCGAAGCCATCCTGCAGCAACCTGTAGATGGCGGCCCGCTGGTGCTGATCAAGGAAACCACCCAGCGCGATTTCGAGGGCGGCACGCAGATCTTCATTTATGCGCCCGACCAGCACGACTTCTTCGCCGTGACCGTGGCGGCCATGGACCAGCTCAACCTCAACATCCATGACGCACGCATCATTACCTCCAGCAGCCAGTTCACCCTCGACACCTACATCGTGCTCGACAACGACGGCGACTCGATCGGCAATAACCCCGAGCGCATCGAAAAAATCCGCAAAGGCCTGACCGAAGCCCTGCGTAACCCGGACGACTACCCGAACATCATCCAGCGCCGGGTACCGCGCCAGCTCAAACACTTTGCTTTCCCGCCGCAAGTGACGATCCACAACGACGCCCAGCGCCCGGTCACCGTACTGGAACTCAGCGCCCCGGACCGTCCCGGCCTGCTGGCGCGCATCGGGATGATCTTCCTGGAGTTCGACCTGTCGTTGCAGAACGCCAAGATCGCCACCTTGGGCGAGCGCGTCGAAGACGTCTTCTTCATTACCGACGAAAACAATCAGCCATTGTCTGACCCACAACTGTGCATACGTTTGCAGGAAGCCATCGTGGAGCAACTAACGGTCAACAAAGACTCAACCCCAACCTGGCGCCTGAGCATCTAGCCGCCGAGTGAGACCCGCACCCAATGAACAACGCTCTAAACCAGTTGCAGCCTTACCCGTTCGAAAAACTGCGTGCCCTGCTGGGTAGCGTGCAGCCCAACGCCGACAAGCGCCCGATTGCGCTGTCGATTGGCGAACCGAAACACCGCTCGCCCGATTTCGTGGCCAAGGCCCTGGCGGACAACCTCGACCAGATGGCGGTCTACCCGACCACCCTCGGCATCCCTGCCCTGCGCGAAGCGATTGGTGGCTGGGCCGAGCGCCGTTTTAACGTGCCGGCTGGCTGGCTGGACCCGGCGCGCAACATCCTGCCCGTCAACGGCACCCGTGAAGCGCTGTTCGCCTTCACCCAAACCGTGGTCAACCGCAGCGACGACGGCCTGGTGATCAGCCCGAACCCGTTCTACCAGATCTACGAAGGGGCCGCGTTTTTGGCCGGTGCCAAGCCGCACTACCTGCCGTGCCTGGCTGAACAAGGCTTCAACCCGGACTTCGACGCGGTGTCGGTCGACACCTGGAAGCGCTGCCAGATCCTGTTCCTGTGCTCGCCGGGCAACCCGACCGGTGCTTTAATCCCGCTGGCAACCCTGAAAAAACTGATTGCACTGGCTGATGAACACGACTTCGTGATCGCTGCCGACGAATGCTACAGCGAGCTGTACTTCGACGAGCAGACCCCGCCAGAAGGCTTGCTCAGCGCGTGCGTGGCCATGGGCCGTGAAGACTTCAAGCGTTGCGTGGTCTTCCACAGCTTGTCCAAGCGTTCGAACTTGCCGGGCCTGCGCTCGGGTTTTGTCGCCGGTGATGCCGAGATCCTCAAGGCGTTCCTGCTGTACCGCACCTACCACGGCTGCGCCATGCCGGTGCAAACCCAGCTGGCGAGCATTGCTGCCTGGAACGACGAAGAACACGTACGTGCCAACCGCGACCTGTACCGCGCCAAGTTCGATGCCGTGCTGGAGATTCTGACGCCGGTACTGGATGTACAGCGCCCGGATGGCGGGTTTTATCTGTGGGCGAATGTCGAAGGGGATGACACAGAATTCTCCCACGACCTGTTCGCTGAAGAACATGTGACCGTGGTGCCGGGCTCTTACCTGTCACGCGAAGTCGACGGCTTTAACCCGGGTGCCGGCCGCGTGCGCATGGCCCTGGTCGCGCCATTGGCCGAATGCGTAGAAGCCGCCGAGCGGATCCGCGACTTCATCCAGCGCCGCCGCTAAACCCAAATCTGTAGGAGCGAGCTTGCCTCGCGATCTTTTAGACGATCAAAATATCGCGAGACGAGCTCGCTCCTACAGTATTCATAGCCTTACTTCACCGTCCCCAGATTCGCTTCGCTCAAATCCAGATCACGCAAAATCTCGCTGAGCACGTCATCGCCGATCTCATGGTGGCGACGCAAGCTGTACAACTCCAGACGCTGCGCCCTGAGTGCCTTGAGGCGCAAGCGGCTTTCTAATTGATCCATCTGCGAGGCCAACGCCTGTGCTTCAGCCGAGTCATTAAACACTTCGAGCTGATGGCGGTATTCAGACATGATCCGCGCCTTCAATTCAGCCGCCAGTGCTGCTTGGGCCGCGTCTTGCGGGCTGTCGGCTGGCTCAACCACGTCTTCGGCTTCCAGCGCATGAATCGCCGCCTCTGCCGTGCGCCGCCAAGCTTCGCGTACCTCTTTGCGCATCGCGTCGTCCGGGCTCTTGGGGATGCCGCGCAACAACAAGGGCAAGGCAATACAGGCCGCCACCAGCGACAGCAGAATCACCCCCGCCGCAATAAAGATCAGCAGGTCGCGCTCAGGGAAGTCCACCCCCGCGCTGATCAACAACGGCACCGACATCACACCGGCCAACGTCACCGCACCGCGCACACCGCCCACCGTCAGCAACCAGCACGAACGCGCCGTCGGCACCAGGGTCAGGTCACCCTTGCCGCGCCAGCGACGCAGCTGGGCAAACAGGCGCCAAATGCTTTGCACCCAGATAAAGCGCAGCGCCAGCAGCACCAGAAATATCGCCACCACATCCAGGCAACGATAAAACAGAGTCGGCCACAAGGTCGTTTCGTGGCTGACCACCGCCTTGATGATGTCTGGCAGTTGCAAGCCCAGCAGCAGGAAGATCAGACCATTGAAGGCAAATTCCAGCAGCCCCCACACACTGCGGTTAAGCAAGCGCGTACTGGTTTGACGCGGCAACAGGTCCAGCCAGCTTTGCATCATCCCCGCCGCCACCGCCGACAAAATGCCCGAGGCGCCCAAGCGCTCAGCCAGTACGTAAGCGGCAAACGGCAGCAGCAACATAAACACGACGTGAGTCGCCGGGTCATCCCAGCCGCGACCGATCATCCAGGCCCGCAGGCGCCCCACCAGCCAGCTCAGGGCCACACCAATGGCCAGACCGCCACAGGCCACCAGCACAAAGGTCAGGCTGGCATTGGTCAGCGAGAACACCCCGGTGATGGCTGCAACCAGGGCAAATTTGAACGTCACCAGGCCTGAAGCGTCGTTCATCAGGGCTTCGCCCTGGAGCATATGCATCAGCGGGCCGGGCAAGCGGTTCTGGGCAATGGCCGACACTGCCACGGCGTCCGTCGGTGACAGCACAGCAGCCAGGGCAAACGCCACCGGCAAGGGAATAGTCGGCAATAACCAGTGAATGAAGTAACCTGCCCCGACCACGGTGAACAGCACCAACCCCACTGCCAAGGTCAGAATCGGCCCACGCAAACGCCAGAATTCACGCTTGGGCATGCGCCAGCCATCCGAGAACAGCAACGGCGGCAAGAACAGAAACAGGAACAGCTCCGGGTCCAGTGCAACGTGCAAGCCCAGGGTTGGCCAGGCCAACACGGCACCCGCAGCAATTTGCACCAACGGCAGAGGTAAAGGGATCACACGCCCCAATAAACGCGAGACTCCTACCAACATCAGCAGGATGAGTACGGTATAGGCGGTTTGCATATCAACAAAATTCCCGAACAATCAGCTTCAACTGAATTCAAACACAGCTAGCAACAATTTTAGATCCAGCCTCATAGTAGCTTCAAATGGCTGACGTCGACCTTGAACATAAGTCTCAATGCGACTACCTGTCACAAGATCCTGCCAAGGTTGCAGGCAGCCTGCGCTCAAGCGCCTCGCCCATGGCATAATCCGCCACCGCATATTTCCACGCATCTCCAAAGGAGGGGCAATTCAGTGACCGATTCGAGCAAAACGTTGCACCTTTTCGGCATCAAGGCCTGCGACACCATGAAAAAGGCTCGCACCTGGCTGGATGAACATGACGTGCGTTATGACTTCCATGATTACAAAAGCAGCGGTATCGACCGTGAACACCTGACTCAATGGTGCGACGAGCACGGTTGGCAAGTTGTGCTCAACCGCGCAGGCACTACCTTTCGCAAACTCGAAGACGAACAGAAAGCCGATCTCGACCAAGCGAAAGCCATTGAGCTGATGCTCGCCCAACCCTCGATGATCAAGCGCCCGGTGCTCGATCTCGGTAATAAAACCCTGATTGGCTTCAAGCCTGATCTTTATGCGGCGGCCCTTCTCTAAGCCAACTGGCTAAAGCCCGCCCCTTCTATTTTTGTACGAGGTAATTGCATGTCTACTACCCTATTCAGCGCGGCCTTCGGTGTCGGCACTCAAAACCGTCAAGGCGCCTGGCTGGAAGTGTTCTACGCACAACCGCTGATCAACCCGTCGGCCGAACTGATCGCTGCGGTCGCGCCGATCCTGGGCTACACCGGCGGTAATCAGGCAATCACCTTCACCACCGCTCAAGCCGCGCAACTGGCTGAAGCCGTCAAATCGGTTGACGCTGCCCAGGCCGCGCTGCTGACCCGCCTGGCCGAAAGCCACAAGCCGCTGGTTGCCACCCTGCTGGCCGAAGACGCCGCCCTGACCTCCACCCCGGAGGCTTACCTGAAGCTGCACCTGCTGTCCCATCGTCTGGTCAAGCCGCACGGCCTGAGCCTGGCGGGTGTGTTCCCGCTGCTGCCGAACGTGGCCTGGACCAGCCAGGGCGCCATCGACCTGGGCGAGCTGGCTGAGCGCCAACTCGAAGCCCGCCTGCGTGGCGAACTGCTGGAAGTGTTCTCGGTCGACAAGTTCCCGAAAATGACCGACTACGTGGTACCGGCTGGCGTGCGTATCGCTGACAGCGCACGTATCCGCCTGGGTGCCTACATTGGCGAAGGCACCACCGTGATGCACGAAGGTTTCGTCAACTTCAACGCAGGCACCGAAGGCCCGGGCATGATCGAAGGCCGTGTTTCGGCGGGCGTCTTCGTCGGCAAGGGGTCGGACCTGGGCGGCGGTTGCTCGACCATGGGCACTCTGTCGGGCGGTGGCAACATCGTGATCAAAGTAGGCGAAGGCTGCCTGATCGGCGCCAACGCCGGTATCGGCATTCCATTGGGCGACCGCAACACCGTTGAGTCGGGCCTGTACGTGACCGCGGGCACCAAAGTCGCGCTGCTGGACGAAAACAACCAACTGGTTAAAGTCGTCAAAGCCCGTGAACTGGCCGGTCAACCAGACCTGTTGTTCCGTCGCAACTCAGAAACCGGCGCTGTGGAATGCAAAACCCACAAGTCGGCCATCGAGCTGAACGAAGCGCTGCACGCTCACAACTAAGCGTTTGTCTGCCACTGACGGGGCTGGCTGCTTGCAGCCTCGTCAACAGAGCCTTGAACACCATGCTTTTGCCTTCTCCCTGGCGCGCTGACTTTCCGGCCATCGCCGCCCTGCAACGTCAGGACCAGACTTATCTGGACAACGCTGCCACCACGCAAAAACCTCAAGCCCTGCTCGACGCACTGACGCACTACTACGCCAGTGGCGCCGCCAATGTGCACCGGGCCCAGCACCTGCCGGGCGCGCATGCCACTCAGGCGTTTGAGAACTCGCGCTGCAAAGTCGCCCAATGGCTCAACGCGGCTGACTGCGGGCAAATTGTTTTCACCCACGGTGCCACCTCGGCACTGAACCTTCTGGCTTACGGGCTGGAACACCTTTTCAATCCGGGCGATGAGATTGTCATCAGCGCCCTGGAACACCACGCCAACCTGCTGCCCTGGCAGCAGCTTGCGCAGCGCCAACAGTTAACCCTGGTGGTGTTGCCGCTGGACGCCGACGGCGTAATCGACCTTGACGCCGCCGCCCGCCTCATCACCCCGCGCACCCGCCTGCTGGCTGTCAGCCAGTTGTCCAACGTGCTCGGCGTATGGCAGCCCCTGCCCGAGTTGCTGGCACTGGCCAAAGCTCAGAACGCGTTGACCGTTGTCGATGGCGCCCAAGGCGTGGTCCACGGCCGTCAGGACGTGAATGCGCTGGGCTGCGACTTCTATGTGTTTTCCAGCCACAAACTGTACGGCCCGGACGGGCTGGGTGTGCTGTTTGGCCGCCATGGCGCACTGGCCAGCCTCAAGCACTGGCAGTTTGGCGGCGAGATGGTTCAGGACGCCGACTACCAGCACGCCACCTTCCGCCCTGCCCCGCTGGGCTTTGAAGCCGGTACACCGCCGATTGCCAGCGTGATTGGCCTGGGCGCGACCCTGAGTTACCTGAGCAGCCTCGACCAAAGCGCCGTCGACGCCCACGAAGCCGCGTTGCATGCGCTGCTGGTTGAAGGCCTGCAACAGCGCCCCGGCATCCGCCTGCTGGGCTCGCCGCAATTGGCACTGGTGAGTTTTGTGGTCGAGGGCGTACACAACGCCGACCTTGCCCACTTGTTGACCGAGCAAGGCATTGCCGTGCGGGCCGGGCATCACTGCGCCATGCCCCTGCTGAAAAGCCTCGGTTTGGCAGGTGCCATCCGCGTGTCGCTGGCGCTGTACAACGACTCAGATGACCTGCAGCGCTTTTTCGATGCCCTCGACCAGGCCCTGGAGTTGCTGCAATGACCTTGCCCGCTGACGCTCAGGCCGCCCTCGACAGCTTTGAACACTGCGCCAGTTGGGAACAACGCGCCCGCCTGCTGATGCAATGGGGCCAACGCTTGCCCGAGTTGGCCGAGGCCGACAAAACCGAGGCCAACCGCGTGCACGGTTGTGAAAGCCAGGTGTGGTTGGTGGGTGAATTAAAAGACGGCTACTGGCAATTTGCTGCCAGCAGCGATGCACGCTTGATTCGCGGGTTGGTGGCGTTGCTGCTGGCGCGGGTCAATGGCTTGTCCAGCGAGGCGCTGCACCACGTGGACCTGCCCGACTGGTTCAACCAGCTTGGCCTGAGCCGCCAGTTGTCGCCATCGCGCAGCAACGGGCTGAATGCGGTGTTGCAGCGGATGCGCGAGTTGTCTGCTTAACACAGACCCTGTAGGAGGGGCCGCCCCGTCTTCGACGCCTCGCTGTCGCGCAGCAAACAGGCCGCCGAGTATCTTCAGCATCCCCCAATCGGTTCCCTCTCCTTCGGGAGTGTATGGACCGGGGACATAGCGAACACTTTGTTCGGAGACATAGCGAACAGTTAACGAAGCTTTTTCCCTGATATTA